>CANJRL010000004.1 GCA_947476675.1 Phycisphaerales bacterium | reverse complement strand
CTCGACGAGGGCGGCCAGGTGCTGCTCGCGGTCAAGCCGCAATCACTGGACGCGGTGGCGAAGGACATCGGAGGGGCGACGGTGAGAGCGCCCGTGATCTCGATCCTCGCCGGGGTGCGCTCGGAGACCATCCGCAAGCGGCTTCCCGCGTCCGGAGCGGTGGTGCGCGTCATGCCCAACCTGCCGGCGCAGATCCGCAAGGGCGTCTCGGCGGTCGCGCTGGGCGCCGGGTCGCAGCCTGGGGACGAGGCCTTCGCGATGCGCCTCTTCGGAGGAGTCGGCGAGGTGGTGCGCATCGACGAGACCATGATGGACGCCTTCACGGCGCTGGCCGGGTCGGGCCCGGCGTATCTCTTCTATCTCGCGGAGGCGATGGTCAGGGCGGGGGTCGACATGGGCTTCGACCAGGCCACCGCCGACCGCGTGGTTCGCGGCGTGCTCCAGGGTTCGGGCGAGCTGCTCGCGGGGCAGCGCGAGAAGCCGCCCATGGAGATGCGCATGGCGGTGACCAGCAAGGGCGGGACGACCGAGGCCGCCGTGCGCGTGCTGCAGGACGGCAAGTTCACCGACCTGTTCGTCCGCGCCGTCGTGGCGGCACGGAACCGCGGGGCCGAACTGGCCGCGATGCACGGCGAGCCCCCCCGTCAATAGTCGCGGCGCGAGAACCGCCACGCGGCGATGCCGAGGATCAGCCCCTCGAACGCCGCCGACGTCGCGACGATCCACGCCACGCTTCGCCCGCGGCGGATGCGCTCGACCTCCTGAGCGGCCGACGCCTCGATGCGCTCCCCGTCGGGATCGCGGCGGTTGCGGCGGCGCGGTCGATCCTCGGCGCCGCCCGCGATCGCCGCCAGGTCCGACATCGAGACGAGTTCGCGCTTCAGCAGGTCCATCGTCTCGGAGGTCTTGGGGAGGAAGGTCTTGACGGTCAGGGCGATGTCGTGGCCCCGGCCGTAGTTGGCAGCCTCTCTGGCGAGCGCGTCGCGGCGCTCGCGGAGCCTGGGGAGGTCCTCCGGGCCGCCATCGCGCTGAGCGGCGGCCTCGGCGATCGCGGCCAGGACGCCCCGGCCCCCGGGGCCGGGCGCCGCCGCTTCGGCCCCGCTCTCGGTGGAGGCGATCCGGGCCTCGACCGCCTTGAGCCGCTGCTCGGTCTCGGTGCGGATCACGAGATAGAGCGACTCCGTGGTGTTGGCGGCGAAGAGCACGAACCAGAAGAGGCCCACGCCCAGGAGCGAGGCGATGGTCGAGCGCGTGAGCACGCCGATGAGCGCCGACACGCTGTACAGGTACGAGAAGAAGAGGATCACCAGCGGGATCGCCAGGAACACCCTGGGCTCCCACTCGCCGCCCCGGACGCCGATGACGAAGAAGGACGCGAGGCTGAACACCGTCACCTGCAGGGCCGCGAAGAGCAGCCCGGAGAAATACTTGGTGAGGAACAGCCGCGTCCGCGAGATCGGCTTGGCCAGCGTGATCTCGATCGACGACTGCGAGATAAACTCCGGGATGATGCCCGCGGTGGAGATGAGCGCGAGGATGGACGCGGCCCAGGCGAGCCAGACGTCGACGCCGAAGGAGACATAGACGAACTTGTAGAACGCCCCCGGGGAGAGCAGGGCGCTGGTGAGGTAGGGGTAGACGTGCCAGTGCAGGATGGTGACGCCCTCGGCGTCGATGCCCACCGCGCCGAAGGCCGCGACGACGACCCCCGAGAGGATGACGGTGATCCAGAACAGCCGCCGGTTGTTCAAATAGCGGTAGGCGTCAAGAAAGATGGCGAGGGTCTGTGTGAGCATCACCGCACCCCCGGCTGGTTGCCCGGGCGGCGCCCGGCCTGGGCGGCGCCAACTCCCCCGTGCTTCCCGGTCTCCGGGTCGACGATCGCTTCCATGAACAGGTCCTCGAGCGATTGGCGGGCCGGGCGCAGGGCGCGGACCGTGACGCCCGCGGCGCGGAGGGCGTCGATGAGAGGCTGCACCTCCTCGGCGTCGGCCCCGGGGAGGGAGTACGTCGTTACCGCGTCGTGCCCCGACTCCTGCCCCCTCAGCGCGGCGATCATGCGCCTCACCGGCTCCGCCGAGGGCGGGGGGCCGGCGATCTCGACCTCGTAGCGCCGCGAGGAGCGCGTCAGGTCGTCGATCGCCCCCTGCCGCGCCACCTTGCCCTTGACCAGGATCGCCACCCGGTCGCACAGCGTCTCGACCTCCGACAGCAGGTGGCTGTTGACGAAGACGGTCCTGCCCTCGGCCTTGATGGCGATCAGCATCTCGCGGATCTCGCGGCGGCCGACGGGGTCGACGCCGTCGGTCGGCTCGTCGAGCATGACCAGTTCCGGGTCGTTCATGAGCGCCTGGGCGATGCCGATGCGCTGCTTCATGCCCTTGGAATACGCCCCGATCTTCTTGCGACGCCAGTCGCTCATGCCCACCAGGCGCAGGGTCTTCTCGGCCAGGCTCCGGCGCAGGTCCCTCGGCACTTTCGAGAGCATCGCGAAGGTGTGCAGCGTCTGCTCGCCGGTGAGGTACTCGGGGAAGCGGGGGTTCTCGGGCAGGTAGCCGACACGGAGCAGGGCCTGGCGCGAGCCGACGGGCCGGCCGAGCATCGTTCCCTGGCACCGCGTGGGCCTGACCACGCTCATGAGAATCTTGACCAGGGTCGACTTGCCGGCCCCGTTGGGGCCGAGCAGGCCGAAGATCTCCCCGCGCCGCACCTGCATCGAGATGCCGCGCAGGGCGTCGACACGCCCGCGGTATGTCTTCGCGACATCGGAGAGGTCGATCGCGAGGTCGGAGGGGTTGAGGGTCATCGGCGCGGCGGTCATGGATTCGGATCAACTCCTGCGAGGCGTCAGCGCTTCACCGCCACGGCGTGGAAGACGTGGAAGTGCTTGGGATCGCCGAAGGCGTCCTTGCCGTCTTTTTCCTGCTCATCGAAAAGTTCCAGCGCGAACGGGGCCAGGAGGCCGAGAGCCGCCCCGCGGGTGTGGTGGGAACGGCGCGGGATGGAGGCCCACCCGTCCCGGTCGCCAAAGAACTGGCCCGAGAACACCCCGCCCGGGCGGAGGGCGTCGACGATGCACGCCCATGCCTGCGCGAACACCTCTCCCGGGATGAACGGCAGGGTGAAGGAAGCATTCACCAGATCGGCGCCTCCGGGCGATGCTGCGCGGGCGAACGCTGCCAGATCGGCGCGCTCGAGCGGGGCGATGACCATGGTGAGGCGCTCCCGCAGGGCCGGCGGCGCGGCCCGCATCAGCCGGGCGTGCCCATCCGCCTCCGGATCCACGGCGATCACCCGCCACCCGCGGCGGAGCATCTCAAGCGTGTCGCGCCCCGAGCCGCTGCCCACATCGACAGCCAGCGCCGCTCGTGCATCCTCCCTCGGGCGCCCGTCGAAGAGCGCCAGAGCCCGGAGCAGGGTCTCGCGCGGCGGGAGGCCATCGACGGCCGCAAAGTAGGCGGGCCAGTCGCGGTCGAGTGCGGCGCCCGGACCGGGGGGCTTGCTGATCCCCAGCGGGCGTCGGCCCTCGGCGGATGTATGCTCGGCTTGCTTCGTCACGAAAGGGATCCGTGTTCGAGGATGTTCAGGCGTTCATCGCGGCGCTCGAGCGGGCTGGGGAACTCAAGCGTATCGCCGCGCCGGTCTCGCCGGTGCTCGAGATCGCCGCGGTCGCGGACCGGGTGAGCAAGAGCCGCGCCCCCTCACTCCCCGTCGGCTCGGCCCGCCGCGCAGACCCGCGTTTCCACCACCTGGGCGGATCTGCACTGCTGTTCGAGAGCGTCGAGGGCTCCGACATGCCGGTGCTCATCAACTCGATGGGATCGTACCGGCGGATGGAGATGGCCCTCGGGTGCCACGACTCGGCAGAGGGCGCGCCCGAGCCTCGCGTCCCGGGCGGCTTCGAGGGCTGGGCCGATCGGATCGCGGCGCTGGTGGAGCCCAAGCCGCCGGCCTCGATCGGCGAGTTCATCCGCAAGGCCCGTGAACTCTCCCCGCTGCTCCGCATGCCGCCGAAGAAGGTGCGCACCGGGCTGTGCCAGGAGGTCGTGCTCACCGGCGACCGCGTCGACCTTTCTCGCCTGCCGATCATCAAGTGCTGGCCGCTCGACGGCGACCTCGACTCGGTCGGGTGGCCTTCGGACATCAACGGTCATCTCAGAGCGCAGGGCCTCGACATGCTCGACGACCCGTCCTACCGAGGGCGCTACATCACCCTGGCAGGCATCCACACCATCCACGCCGACGACCTGGGCAACCCCCGCCCCCCGAGCCGCAACATCGGCATGTACCGCGTGCAGCTGCTCGGCCGGCGCCGCGTGGCGATGCACTGGCACATGCACCACGACGGCGCGCGGCACTGGCGCTCGTGGAAGAAGCGCGGAGAGCGCATGCCCGTCGCCATCGTCCTCGGGGGCGAGAGCGTGCTTCCCTACGCCGCCACGGCCCCGCTGCCGCCGGGCCTGAGCGAGATCCTGCTCGCCGGGTTCCTGAACGGACGCGGCATCCCGATGGTCGCGTGCAAGACCGTGCCTCTGAGCGTTCCTGCGAACGCCGAGATCGTGATCGAGGGCTGGGTGAGCCACGAGGCCGGGATGATCGGGTTCGAGAGGCCGGGCAAGGCGTCATCCCCCGACGCGGCGGCTGCGCCGCCACCCTCTCCCGCAAGGGGAGGGGGAGCCGCGAAGGCGGCGGCGGAGGAGGCCGATGCGTATGGCGTCGGTCCGGGCGCGGTGATCGAGGGGCCGTTCGGCGATCACACCGGGTTCTACTCGCTCCCCGATCGCTACCCCATCGTCGCGGTCACCGCGATCACCATGCGCAAGCGCCCGGTCTACCCGACGACGATCGTGGGTCTCCCGCCCCAGGAGGACTACTACCTCGGCAAGGCCACCGAGCGTATCTTCCTTCCGTTGCTCAAGACGCTGATCCACGACATCGAGGACTACGACCTCCCCATGTTCGGCGCGTTCCACAACTGCGCCTTCGTAAAGATCAAGAAGGAATACCCGTTGCAGGCGAGGCGGGTGATGCACAGCGTGTGGGGCGCCGGGCAGATGGCGTGGACAAAGCACGTGGTCGTGGTCGACGACGGGGTGGATGTGCACGACCACGCGGCGGTGCTCCGCGCAGTGGGCGAGTGCTGCGATCCGTCGCGCGATATCGAGACGGTGCGGGGGCCGCTGGACATCCTCGACCACGCCGCCCCGGTCCTCGGGGGAGGGACCAAACTGGGCTTCGACGCCACGCGCCGGTTCGACGCCGAGAAGACCATCGGCGCCGCGGCATCGCCCCGGCGCGACCATCGCGACGATCGATCCCCCGCCGTCGACGCCGGGATCATGTCACCCCCGGAGGTCGAGGCGTTGCTCCGCGTGGTCAGCGGCCTGCCGGGCGTGGCGGAGGCCTCGATGCCCGAGGAACTCGCGCGCCGGTGGCTCTTCGTGCGCGTGGCCGACAGCGGCCGCGGGCCGGAGCGGCTCGGATGGAAGGCGATCGAGGCGATGGACGCGGCCCTCGAGCGCATGGGCGCGGCGCCGCCATTCGCGGTGGTGGTGTCCGAGGGCGTCGACATCTCGGCGTGGGACGAGGCCATGTTCCACTGGTGCGCGAGCAGCGACCCCGGGCGCGACCGCACGCTCATCGCCGGGCGCCGGACCTGCGTCTTCGACGCGACGGGCAAGGACCCGTCGCCGAGCGTGTGGGGCTACCCCGTGCGCGAGTACCCGCCGCTCCTGTGCATGCCGGAAGAGGTCGTGCGGCGGGTTGACGCGCGATGGAAGGAGTTCGGGCTGGGCTGACAGGGCGGCGCGGTCGGGGCCAGGAGCGCTCCCCGCGCGCTGGGGACGGAGCGCCGGACGCCAAGCCGGAACGGGAGCCCTCGAGGGGATCGGGTGTAAGGCACGATGCGGGATCCACGCAGGATCCACGGGGCGGACCCGGGCTGCTCTTCGCGTAAGGTGCTCCCGGTGATCCTTTCGCGATTGAATCCGTTCCGGGGGCTCGCCAACCCGCGCGAGGTCTGGGTGTGGGGGATGTACGACCTCGCGAACCATTCCTTCGCGGTGCTCATCAACACCGTGTTCTTCGCGCTCTATTTCACCGGCCGCCTCGCGCCGAACCCCGAGGCCGGGAAACTCTGGTGGGGGGTCGCGGTCGCCGCGAGCAACGGGATGGTGGTGCTCGCCACGCCGCTGCTCGGGGCGATGGCCGATGTGAAAGGCGCCCGGCGCCTAGGGCTGGTGGCGAGCTGCCTGGCGTGCGTGGCCATGACCTGCTCGCTGTGCTTCGTCACGCCCTCGACGCCCGGCGCGATGTGGGCGGCGATGGGGCTCTATATCGGGGCGGCGTTCGCCTTCGCGGCGGGCGAGAGCTTCCTCGGCTCGTTCCTGCCGCAGATCTCGACCGCCGCGACGGCCGGCCGGGTGTCGGGCATCGGGTGGGCGATGGGCTACCTGAGCACGTGCGCGATCCTTCCCGCGACGCTGCTGATCACCGGCACGAAGGACTTTTCCGACGCCACCCTGCGCCGCGTGTTCCTGTTCGCGGGGGTCTGGTTCCTGGTGATGGCGACGCCGACGCTCCTCCTGCTCAAGGACCGCGTCGGCGCCGCCCCGGGCGCGGCCGGCAAGCCCCTGCTCCGCGAGGCCATCGGCCGGCTGCGGCACACACTGCGCGACGCCGGCGGGCAGCGCCACGCCGTGCGGTTCCTGCTGGTGTTCCTGGTCTATTCGTGCGGCATGAAGGTGGTGGTGTACTTCTCGAGCGTGATCGCCAAGAGCCGCTTCGGCTTCGACGATTTCCGCCTCACGCTGCTCATGCTGGTGATCGCGGTCAGCGCCGGCGTGGGGGCCTTCGTCGTGGGGGTGATCCAGGACCGCGTGGGCCACCGCCGCGCCATCATCGGCCTGCTGGCGCTGTGGACGGTCGCCTCGGTCATCGCCGCCGCGATGCCCAAGACGCCGGGGTGGACGTGGCTCTTCTGGGTCGTGGGCAACCTCGTGGGCGTCGGGCTCGGCGGCGCCGGGTCGGCGAGCCGGGCCCTGGTCGGGGTGCTCTCCCCGCGCGCCAAATCGGCGGAGTTCTTCGGGTTGTGGGGCCTGGCGTCCTGCGGCGCCGCGACCATCGGCCCGCTGGCCTTCGGCATCACCGGTGATCTGCTGGGCGAGACCGCGGCGATGTGGATGGTGGTCGGGTTCTTCGTCGCGGGCATCGCCGGGATGGCGACGGTGGACGTCCGCGCCGGCATCGCCGCGGCCCGCGAGGCGGACGGCTGACGCGCGGCGAGCGCGGGACCCTCAGAAGGCCGGCGCCATGTACTCGAGCCCGTGCGCCTCAGCGACCGGCTTGGAGTGCAGTTTCCCGTCCGCCGTGCCGATCGCCTTGGCGAAGCCCGGGTCCTGCCGCGCGATCGCCGACACGCCGTGGTTCGCGATCTTGACCGCCCAGGGCAGGGTGGCGTTGGTGAGCGCGAGCGTCGAGGTGCGGGGGACGGCGCCGGGCATGTTGGCGACGCAGTAGTGGATCACGCCGTCGACGGTGAAGATCGGGTCCGAGTGCGTCGTCGGGCGGCTGGTCTCGAAGCACCCGCCCTGGTCGATCGCGACATCGACGACGACGGCTCCCGGACGCATGCGCTTGAGGTCCTCGCGGCGGACCAGGTAGGGCGCCCTCGCCGCGGGGATCAGGATGCCGCCGATCACCAGGTCGGCGTCCTCGATGTGCCGGCGGATGGCGTGCGGCTCGGAGTAGACGGTGACGCAGTTCTTGGGCATCACGTCGTCGAGGTAGCGGAGCCGGTCGAGGTTGACGTCGAGGATGACGACGTGTGCGCCCAGGCCCGCGGCCATCTTCGCCGCGCACGTTCCCACCACGCCTCCCCCCAGGATCACCACCTTCGCCGGCGAGACGCCCGGCACGCCCCCGAGCAGGATGCCGCGCCCGCCCTGGGGCCTCTCCAGGTACTTGGCGCCGTTCTGCACCGACATCTTGCCCGCGACCTCGGACATGGGCGTGAGCAGGGGAAGCGTCGGGCGGCCGGTGGGGCCTGGCTGCTCGAGGGTCTCGTACACGATCGACGTGATGCCCTGCTTCAGGCATCCCATCGTCATCTCCTTGTCCGCGGCGAAGTGGAAGTAGGTGAAGACCAGCTGCCCGCGCCGCATCTGCGGGATCTCCTTGGGCTGCGGCTCCTTCACCTTCACGATCAGGTCGGCCTGGGCCCAGACCTCCGCCGCCGTGGGCACGATGGCCGCGCCGGCGGCCTCGTACTGCTCGTCGGAGAAGCCGGCGCCCAGCCCGGCCCCCTTCTCCACTACCACCCTGTGCTTGTCGCGGAGCAGCAGCTCCGCGCCCACCGGCAGCATGCCGACGCGCGACTCGTCCGGTTTCACTTCCTTCGGGACGCCGACGATCATGGGATGGTCTCTCGCGGGGGGGGCGGGTTCTCCGCGGCGCCGCGGCGCGCGGGAATATGGGGGAGGAGTGTACAGCCTCCGGATCCGATGCAGGGCCGGGAGAACCCGGGCGCGGGCGCTGATACGATCCGCTCAGACTCCGGGTACGAGCATGGAGATCACACGCATGGGTTCGCAGGAACGGTGGTGGTGCGGTCGCCGCGCCGCGGTGTGGGCGGCGGCCGGTCTGGCGGGGCTTGTCCATGGGGCCGCGGCGCTGTCGCAGGACGCCGCCTCGGCGCCCGCGTCCGTCCCTGCGCAGGGCGCGGCCTCAACGTCGGGCAGGGCCGCGATCGACGCGGAGTATGTACGCAAGGCAAACGAGATCTACAAACGGCGCGACCAGGCCGTGGCCGACGAGTCCCGCACGGACCTCATCCTGCTCCCCAAGATCGCCGCGATGCAGCCGCCCCCGGCGGACTCGGGACTCGCCTCCCTCCTGCACGCTGCGCTGCTGTCTCCGAAACTCAGCCCCGCGCAATGGCCCGCCGCGGAGAAGTGGGCCGCGGCCCCCGCGCAGCAGGAGGCCATCGAAGCGATGCGCAAGGCCACGGCGCCCGGTGAGCGCTTCGCCTTTCAACAGGGCTACGGGCGCGACGCCGCGGATCCCGCGGTGCGCAGCGCCGGCCTGTACACCGACTTGGGCGACCCGCCCTTGCTCGCCGCGGCTCGGTTCAATGCCCTGGCCGGGCTCGACCGGCTGGGCATGGCGGTGCAGGTCGAGGCGACGCGGCTGGGGGAGGCCGGCAAGGCCCGCGACGCCGCCTCCCTGCTCGTCCGCTGGGTCATGCTCGGCCGCCAGATGGCCGATCGCGAGTTCTTCCGCGAGAAGCGGTGGGGGTACATCGCGATGCAGTCGGGGATCGAGCGGATCCTCGATGTCATCCGGACCTACCCCTCGTCGCTCAAGGACCAGGACCTCGCGGATCTCAACGCCGATCTGGACCGCAAGTCGCTGCTCGTCGAGCGCATCCAGATGCCCCAGGGCGACCGCCTCGCCGCCGAGCAGGTCGTGGCGCGCTCCTTCGTCGAGCGCGGGGGCGTCGACGCCGGCGCCTTCGGCCCGACCATGGCCCGCGTCACCAGCGCCGGCAGGCCGCTGACCCAGTACGGAGAATCCGCCCGGTGGGGCGAGAGCGGCGCCAAGCACGCGAGCACCTACGACACCGGCGACCAGGTGAGGTTCGTTTTCGACGACTGGGCCAAGCGCTGGGCCCTCCCACCCTTCGACCGCGCCCTCGACCGCCCCAGCGACTTTGAGAAGATGGACAAGGCGCGGTTCGCCGCTGTCGACGCCATCGCCGCCCCGGTCGAGGAGATGTTCCGGCTCCGCCTGCGGCTCAACACGCTGCTCGGGGGCGCCCGCCAGGCCCTCGCGGTGCAGGCCTACGCGCTGCGCTACCAGAAGTTCCCCCCCAACCAGCAGGCCACCCGCCCCGCCTACATCAAGGACCTCGATCCGGATCCCTACACGCCTGACAGGCGCGACTTCCATCTCTTCGTCCCCATCCGCGACACCCCGCAGAAGGAGCGGGAACTTCCCAAGCCCCACTTCATGGGCGTGGCGGCCCCGGGGATGACCGAGGACGGCCCGACCGCCGATGTGGCCCGGGAGGTCGAGAAGATCGGCACTGCGCTCGTCGATCTCGGCAAGGCCAAACTCGAAGCCTTGGCGAAAACGGTCGACGAGGCCCAGAAGGCCTCCTACGGCCAGCCCAGCCCAGCGGCCCAGGAGGCCCTCAAGGGCCTGGCCGGCGTGGCCAAGGAGTGGGACGCGAAGCGCGCTGAGTTGCTCGCCGCGGTCGACCCCGCGATACGCGATCGCGTGACCGCCGACGCCGAGCGCGGCGCCGGGTTCGACCCGAGCGCGATCGACCGCGAGTTGCGCCGTTCCTTGCCCGACCCGTCCGACGCGAACGCCAAGCGGCCCTCCGCCGCGGAGCAGGTCGCGAAGATCGTGGACGCCTGGCGCGCGGGCATCAAGGCCGCGCCGCGGTCGTCCTTCGTCGTCACGCTCGACGACAAGCAGTTTGTGCTCTACTCCGTGGGGCCCGATCAGCAGCGCAACTGGGCCAAGTCGGTCGGCGCGGGGGGCAGCGATGTGCTCATCTGGCCGCCGCTGATCAGCCTTGTCCGCGACGAACTGGTCCGCCGCAATGTGGGCGTCGCGGGGGTCAGCGGCCCGTGGCTCGAGTACGAGCCCGGCGGACAGCCGCCCTCCGCCGAGGAGGTTCGCCGCCGCGAGGGCACGCGGCAGCAGCAGGGCTCGAGCCCGGCGCCGAGCAGCCCGGGGCCGTCGCGACCGGGTCCGGGGCGGCTCCCCGGCTGACCCCGCCGGCATCCAAGACTCACGCCGACACAGCCACGCGTTTCGGCGCCAGGAGCACGCATTGGCCGACCACGCGCACGCAAGCAGTTCTCCCAAGGGCGCCACCGCGGGGACCCGCGCCGACCCCCACAAGGTGGTCATCATCGGCTCCGGCCCCGCCTCGTGGACCGCCGCGGTGTACGCCGCCCGCGCCCGCCTCGACCCCGTCGTGTTCGCCGGCACGCCCAAGCAGACGCCCTCGATCGTTCTGCCCGGCGGGCAGCTCATGCTCACCACCGACGTCGAGAACTACCCCGGCTTCCCCCACGGCGTCACCGGGCCCGAGATGATGCGCCTCTTCCAGCAGCAGGCCGAGCGTTTCGGCACGCGCGTGCTCGGCGAGGACGTCGCGAGGTGCGACTTCTCGAAGCGCCCCTTCACGCTCACCGCGGAGGATGGGCGCGAGGTCGTTGCCAAGTCGGTCATCATCGCCACCGGCGCCACCGCCAACTGGCTGGGACTCAAGAACGAGATGCGCCTCGCGATGCAAGGGGGCGGCGTCTCGGCCTGCGCCGTGTGCGATGGCGCCCTGCCCATCTTCCGCAACCAGCCGCTCGCGGTCGTCGGGGGCGGCGACACGGCGCTCGAAGAGGCGACGTACCTCACCAAGTTCGCATCGACCGTCTACATCATCCACCGCCGCGATTCGCTCCGCGCCAGCCGCATCATGCAGCAGCGCTACCTCGGCCAGCCCAACGCCAGGGTCCTGTGGAACAAGGTCGTGGAGGACGTGGCGGGGGAGGACAGGGTCGAGGGCGTCATCCTCCGCGACACCGTCACGGGCGAGAAGAGCCGACTCGACGTGCGCGGCCTGTTCATCGCCATCGGCCACACCCCGGCGACCGGGTTTCTTGAAGGCTCGGGCATCGAGCTCGACGCCGCCGGTTACATCGCGCTCAAGACCAGGAGTTCGTACACCAACATCGAGGGCGTCTTCGCGGCGGGGGACGTCGCCGACGCGACGTACCGCCAGGCGGTGACGGCGGCGGGCATGGGGTGCCAAGCGGCGCTGGACTGCGAGCGGTGGCTGGCGGCGCAGGGGGAGCACTGATCAGGGGCGGGCGATGAGCGGATCTAGCAAAGCGGTGTCCCTTCGGTCCGCGGAGATTCACCCTCCCGAGATACGTCGTCGAGATGCTTCTGTGCCCGGATCCCTCGGTGCGGGCGCCGCTTGCCGCGACGGCTGCCGACGGGGGCCGACACCGCCAGCGGCAGGCCGGTGACCTCGCGGGACCGGTCCGGCGATGTCATATGGGAGATTCGCACGGGCCGATCGCGCGCTCGGCGTTCCCGGTGTGTCGCTCGCGGCTCAGCGATGCCGCTTGCCGCGAGTGCCGCGACGGGCGTGCCCGTTCCCCGCAGACTCGAGCGTCGCGACGTGGAGATACGACAACTCGGCCCATCGGTCGGAGTTTGGCGCCGCGATGAACACCTTGGACTTCATCAGCGCAACAAGGAACGGGCTGGTGATGTCGTAGCACTCGCCGCTGCTGCTGCGGATCCGGAACGGCTCGAAGGGGTCCTTCGAGAGGCGCTCTTTGATGTCGGACGCGAGCATCGAGGGATGGTAGCCCCCCGATGACCGCGGAGCGCACCGCCGCTGGCCGCCGACAACAGCGCCGGCGCAGGTGGGCCCCGCCGCGGGCGATCACGCGCTCGGCGTTCCCGCCGGTGCGGGCGCCGCCGGCGTCAGCGCGCCGGTCCGGTTGATCGCCCGCTCCGCCAGTTGCCGCGTCACCTCCCACGCCATCGATTCCGCCGTCGCGATCTCCTCGATGGTCACGTGGTCCGCGCCCAGCCGCGTCGCGGCCATCCCCTTGCTCAGGAAGTTGGTCCGCGCCGCGATGAACGCGTGGGGGTTCATCTGCCGCACCATCTGGCACGCCCGGAGCACCGCCTCCTCGTCGGGCATGGTCAGGATTACCGCGTCGGCGTGGCGGATGCCGGCCGATTCCAGCACCTCCTGGTTCGAGGCGTCGCCGAAGACGATCGATCGCCCGAGCCGCGCCTGCGTCGTCACCGTCCCGGGGTTGAACTCGATGATCGTGCACTTGGCGCCCATCGCGTCCAGCCGGTCCGCGACCGCGCGGCCGACCACGCCGTACCCGGCCAGCACGACGTGGTTCAGATTCATGGGCGCCGCGTGGCTTCTCCCCTCCGCCGGCGGGTCCTTCTCCACGAGCGCAGTCATCTGAGACACCCTGATCCAGGGCGCCGGGGGGAGGCGCAGCGCCCAAGGCCTCAGCCGGTCGCTGATCCGGAACAGCAGCGGCGCCGCGAGCAGCGACAGCGCCACGATCGCCGTCCCAACGCCCAGCACCTGGTCCGAGATCAGCGTCCCCGCCGGCCCCGACGGGGTCTTTCGAGCCACGTCGAGGAGCACCAGGCTGAACTCGCTCGCCATCGACAGCGTCAGGCCCACCACCGCCGCCGTGGTCGGGGCGGCGCCGATCGCCCAGCAGGTGAACCCGATCACCACCGATTTCACCGCCACCATTGCCGCCAGCCCCAGCAGGATGATCCACCAGCACTGCGCCACCATCGCCGGGTCCACCTTCATGCCGACCACGGTGAAGAACACCGCGAGCAGCAGGTCGCGCAGGGGCAGGATCTGGCCCGCGATCTGGTGCCGGAACTGCGAGCCCGAGAGCATCAGCCCGGCCAGGAACGCGCCCAGTTCGGCGCTCAGACCCGCCGCCGACGCCCCGACCGCGGCGCCGATGGCGGCGGCGGTGGAGAGCACCATCGGGGCCTCGTTCGACCCGCCCCCGCCCGCCTCGCGCAAGAGGCGCGGGAGCACGAGCCGACCGAGCACGATGATCGCCGCCACGACGCCGATCTTGAGCGCTGCGCCGACGACGAAGTTCCCCAGGGGCGTCTGCATCGGACCGCTCTCGACGCTCCCGGTGGACGACGCCCCCTGCCACGCCGCGAGCATCGGGATCGAGATCAGCACCCCCAGCGAGACCAGGTCCTGCACGACCGAGACCAGCAGCGACAGCCGTCCGGAGGGCTTCTTCATCTCGCGCCGCGCCTGCAGCATGCGAAGGAGGACGGCGGTCGAGGAGATCGCCATCGCCATCGACACCGCCAGCGCCGCGGGCGCCTGAAGGCCGAAGAGCATCGCCACCGGCCAGCACACCAGCCCGGCCAGCACCGTCGCGCCCACCCCGCCCCCGAGGATGATCGACAGGCTGCTCCTCAGCGTCGTGATGTCCATCTGCAGGCCGATGCCGAACATCAGCAGGATCGTCGAGACGCTCGCGATCGTCTCGAGGCGCTCGCCCCCGGGGACCAGGCCCAGCGCGTGCGGCCCGATCAGCGCCCCGGCCACCAGATAGGCGGGGATCGTGTCGATGTGCACCCGGCGCGCGACGATGGCGGTCAGTCCCGCCGCCGCGAGGATGATCAGCACGTGAAGAAACGCGCCCGGGCCCTCGGGATGCGTCTGGGCGATGATCGATGGAAGCATCAAGCGGCGATGCTATCGGCCCGGCGACGCTCCGGCGCTTTGCCGCGGATTTGTCGGAGCCGTACACTCGCACCCTGCGACGATCCGGCGTTGAACCGAGGAGACCTGCGCCCATGCACGAAGGCCAGCCACGCCCGACCCCGGCGCGCACCGCCATCACCGTCGCCGTCACCGGCGCCACCGGGTTCGTGGGGCGCCGCGTCGTCGCCGAGCTTCTCCGCCGGGGCTGCGCCGTCCGCGCTCTGGCCCGCGATTCGGCCCGCGCCCGCGAGTCGCTCCCCGCCGGCGCGCCGGGCCTGCGGATCATCGAGGGCGATCTGTTCGAGAACGGCGCCATGCGCGACCTCTGCGAGGACGCGATTGCGGTGGTTCACCTCGTCGGCATCCGCCGCGAGCGCCCGGGCGAGGGCGTCACGTTCGAGCGGATTCATGTCGAGGGCACTCGTGCCGCGGTCCGCGCAGCCCAGGCCGCCGGCGTGCCCCGCTTCGTGCACATGTCCGCCCTCGGCGTCCGCCCAACCTCGTGGGTCCCCTACGCCAAGACAAAGCACCTCGCCGAGGAGATCGTCCGCCGCAGCGGGCTCGACTGGACCATCCTGAAGCCCTCGATCATCCACGGGCCCGACGGCGAGTTCCTGCAGATGATGAAGGGCTGGATCACCCGCAAGGCGCCGCCCTTCCTCTTCATGCCGTTCTTCTACCGCGTCGCCATCGTCAACCCCCAGGGACCGATCCCGGTGGCGCGCTTCGAGACGCCGCTGGTTCAGCCCGTCGCTGTCGAGGATGTCGCCCGCGCCTTCGCCGAGGCGATCGCCCGCGATTCGAGCATCGGCGAGGTCTACGAACTCGGCGGCCCGGACGCGATGACCTGGCCCGAGATGCTCCGCGCCGCCCGCGACGCATTCGAGGGCCGCGTTGCCGGCGCCAGCACCGGCATCGACGCGTGGGGCATCCCGCACCACGCCGGGATGGCCGCGGCGATCATGGCGAGGGCCGTCGGCCTCGACCCGCTGCTCCCCTTCGGCCTCTCCGAGGCGGTGATGGGCTCGGAGGACAACGTCTGCAGGAACGACAAGGCCGCCGAGCACCTGGGCTTCGCCCCTCGTCCCTTCGCCGACACCGTCCGGGCCTACGCCTCGCGCGTCTGAGCCACGGGGGCGACGATGAAGAAGGAAAACCTGCTCACCATCCTCATCCTCGCCGGCCTCGTCGGCGGGGTGCTCTTCGGCCAGTACGCCATCTTCGACGCCGCCCAGTCCAAGCAGGCCCTCGCCCAGGCCGCCCAGCCGTTCCAGACCGCGGGCGAACTCATCTTCATCCGTCCCCTGCGCCTGCTCATCGTCCCGCTGGTCTTCGTGAGCGTCGTCACCGGCGTCACCTCCATCGGCAACCCCTCGAAACTCGGCCTGGTCGGCGGCGCGACGATGGTGTATTTCCTGGGCACCACCCTCGCGGCCGTCGTGCTGGGCCTCCTGATCGCCTCGGTCGTGCAGCCCGGGAGCGGCGTCGACCCGGCGTCCTTGCAGATCACGGCACAGGCCGACTACCAGTCCGAGGTCGCGCAGAAGGTCGCGACCGGCCCCGCCGGCATCGGCAACGCCTTCATCAGCTTGGCGCAGGACATGGTCCCGCCCAACATCCTCCGGGCCGCGGCGGACAACAACGTCCTCGCGGTCGTCGTCTTCGCCATCGCCCTCGGCATCGCCCTCTCGATCGCCGGCAAGGCCGCCGAGCCCGCCGTCGCCGTCCTCGACGCGCTGCTCGCCGCGCTCATGAAGATCGTCGGGTGGGTGATGTGGCTCGCCCCCGCCGGGGTGTTCCTGATCGTCGCGGCCCGCGTCGGCGTCGCCGGGCTCTCGAGCCTCGTCGGCCCGCTCGGGGTCTACATCCTCTGCGTGGTGGGGGGGCTGCTCATCCATCTCCTCGTCGTCCTCCCCGCCGTGCTGCTCCTCTTCGGGCGCACCGATCCATATCGCTTCCTCTGGCAGATCCGCCGCGTGATCCTCACCGCGTTCTCGACCGCCAGCAGCAGCGCCACCCTCCCCGTCACCATCGAGACCTGCCGCACGCAGGGAGGGTGCAGCAAGCGAGCCGCCACCTTCGTTCCGGCCCTGGGCGCGACCGTCAACATGAACGGCACCGCCCTCTACGAAGCCGTCGCCGTGCTGTTCCTCTTCCAGGTCTTCGGCATCGACCTCACCATCGGCCAGAAGCTGGTCATCCTGGTCACCGCGACCCTCGCCGCCATCGGCGCGCCCGGCATCCCGGGCGCCGGGCTGGTCACCATGGCCATCGTCATCAACGCCGTGAACAGCAGCCTCGCCGCCATGGCGCCCGACGCCCGGCAACTGCCCCTCTGGACCATCGGCATCATCATCGGCGTCGACCGCTTCCTCGACATGTGCCGCACCGTGCTCAACGTGGTGGGCGACTGCATCGGCGCGAGGATCATGAGCCGGCTGGCGCCCGATGAGGAGGAGCCGCAGAGCACCGCCCTCACCCCCGCCTGAGCGGCTCAGCCCCTGGGAGCCGGCGGCGCCGCCGTGCTCATCACGTGCACGTCCTTCAGTTGCGCGGGCGTTGCCCCGCTCGGCGCCCCGGTCATCAGGTCCGCCCCGATCTGCGTCTTGGGGAACGCGATCACGTCGCGGATGTTGTCCGTCCCACACACGTGCATCACCAGGCGGTCCAGCCCGAACGCGATCCCCGCGTGGGGGGGCGCTCCGTACCTGAGCGCCTCGAGCAGGAACGAGAATTTCTCCTGCGCCTCCTCCCTGGTCAGCCCGAGCAGCGTGAATACCTTGCTCTGCACCGAGGGATCGTGGATGCGCACCGACCCGCCCGCGATCTCCGAGCCGTTCAGCACGATGTCGTATCCCGCCGACACGATGGCGCCGATCGTTTCCTCGTCGTTCACGTCCGCCGCGACGAACGCCGCCTGCTGATCCTCACGGGGTGCGGTGAACGGGTGGTGCATCGCCACCCACCGGTTCGTCTCCGTGTCCCGGGCGAACATCGGGAAGTCCACCACCCAGAGGAAGTTCCACTGCTTGCCCCACTCCGGGACCACGCCCGTGTCGCGGGCGATCTTCTGCCGCAGTTCCCCCAGGGCCTTCGTGCACACCCCGTGGGCGTCGGCGCCGAAGATCACCGTGTCTCCCGGCTCGAGCCCCAGGCGCTCGGTCAACTCGGCCCGGATCGGCTCGACGAACTTGGCCACACCGGACTCGAAGCCCGCCGCCGTCACCTTGGTCACGGGCACGCCACCGGCCCCGAAGCCCTTGACGAACTCGGTGTACCCGTCGGTGATCTTGCGCGTGAGTTTCTCCGCGCCGCCGGGCACGCGGATCGCCTTCACCACGCCCTTCTTCTTGGCCAGCGCCTCGCGGAACACGCCGAAGTCCGTCCGCGCCGCCAGGTCCGAGACGTCGACCAGCTCCAGCCCGTACCGCGTGTCTGGCCGGTCGATGCCGTAGCGGTCCATCGCCTCTTGGTACGTCATCCGCACAAACGGGGGCACGTCGTAGCCGAACATCTCCTTCCAGAGACGGCGCACGAACCCCTCCATCATCTGCATGACGTCCTCGCGCTTGACGAAGGACATCTCGAGGTCGATCTGGCTGAACTCCGCCTGCCGGTCGGCGCGGGGGTCCTCGTCGCGGAAGCAGCGGCAGATCTGCATGTACCGGTCGGCCCCGGCCACCATGAGGATCTGCTTGAACAGTTGGGGCGATTGCGGCAGGGCGTACCACATCCCGGCCTGGAGCCGCGAGGGCACAAGAAACTCCCGCGCCCCCTCCGGCGTGCTCTTGTAGAGGATCGGTGTCTCGATCTCCAGGAAGCCGTTGTCGTCGAAGTAGTCGCGCGCGATCTTGGCCATGCGGTGCCGCGTCCGAAGGATCCGCTGCATCGGGGGGCGCCGCAGGTCGAGGTAGCGGTGACGCAGACGCAGCTCCTCGTTCGGGATGCTGTCCTTGTCGGTGGGGTGAAAGGGGGGGGTCTCGGCCTTGTTCAGCACGTCGAGGGTCTCGGCGACCACCTCGACATCGCCGGTCGCGAGGCGGGGGTTGGGCCCGCCCACCCGGGCCCGCACCGACCCCGTCACCGCGATCACGTCCTCGCCCCGGAGCCGGTTGGCCGACTCGACGACCTGCGGCGCCGAGGTCTCCTTGTCGAACACAATCTGCGTCAGCCCCTCACGGTCGCGCAGGTCGATGAAGATCAACCCCCCGTGATCCCGCCGCGAGTCCACCCACCCCGCGATGGTGACGCGACTCCCCGCGTGCTCCGGGCGGAGCGCGTTGCACGAGTGCGTTCTGCGGAAATTGGCCGTGGCGGACATGGCAGGCTCCGGCGCGCGGCGGATCCGAGATGCCGCGGCTCCTGAAACAACGGGGCGGCGAGTATACCGGCGCCGCGCACACGGCCCGCGCGAGCGCGCGCGACGCGAATCCATAGACTCACCGCCCGTGCCGGCGCCCAAGCGGACGATCGTCTTCACCGCGTTCGAGCCGAGCGGCGACGCCCTCGCCGCCGCGGTCATCGCCGCTCTCCGCCGCGCCGATCCGTCCCTCCGCATCGCCGCCTGGGGAGGTCCGAATATGCGCGCCGCCGGCGCCGACATCATCGAGGAAACCGTCCACGGCGCACAGATGGGCCTGCCCGGGGCAGGCAAGATCCTGGAGCACCTCCGGCTCAATGCCCGCGCCGGGCGGTGGCTCGCTGCGCACAGACCATCCCTTCACGTCCCGGTCGATTCCCCCGCCGCCAACTTCCCCATCTGCGCGCGCAGCAAAGCCCTGGGCATCTCCGTTGTGCACCTGGCCGCCCCGCAGGTCTGGGCCTGGGCGCAGCACCGCGTGAACAAGCTCCGCCGCCTCACCGATCTGGTCCTCTGCCTGCTGCCCTTCGAAGCGCCATGGTTCATCGCCCGCGGGGTCCCGGCGGCGTTCATCGGCCACCCCATGTTCGACACACCGCTCGACCGGGCCGCGCTCGCGCAAGCCGCCGCGTTGTTCCCGACGCCCTCCGGCCAGGGAAAGCGCATCGCGCTGCTCCCCGGGTCGCGCGTGAAGGAAATCCGCAACAACTTCCCGGTGATGCTCCGCGCACTGGCGGCGGTGCGCCAGCGATGGCCGGGGTCCGTCGCCGTTGTCGCGCCCGCGAACGAGAGCGATGAGGCGCTGGCCCGCGCGGTCGCCGCGGAGCGAGGCGGATGGCCGCCTCACGCCCGTGTGGCCCTCCGCGGCGTCGACGCCGCCGCATCCTGGGCCGACGTCGTCCTGACGGTCTCCGGAACCGTGACGCTGCAGGTGGCTCGCGCCGGCGCCCCCATGGTGATCCTCTACCGCATCAAGCCAGTCCCGTACCACGCGATAGGCCGCTGGATCATCCGCAGCGAGAGCGCCACCCTGCCCAACCTCATCGCGGGCCGGCGGATCGTGCCCGAGTTCGTGCCCTTCACCGGCCGCGGCGCCCCCATCGTCGCGGCGCTGGTCGACCTGCTCGGCTCTCCCGGGGCCCGCGAGGCCCAGCGCGAAGGCCTCCGGGGCGAGGTGGCGGCACGGTTCGAGGCCTCCAAGGCGGCGGAAGCGGCCGCAGCCGCGATTTTGGGCAAGATGGACAGCCCCATCGCCAGCGGTTGAGGGTTCATCGAACCTTCAAACAAGGATTCTCGCGCCCGCAGAAGTCTTTGTTTTCTCGGGGCTTGCGCCCGTGGATCGGCAAAAAAATGTGTTTTGCTTGCACGGTGGGGGCTTGTTTTCCGCCAATCCTGCGGTACTCTCCCCGCTGTCGGTTACGGTTCACACTTCACATCAGGGCCTGGCGCTGTGCGCTGGCTTGGGAAGGAAAGGGACACGCTCATGAAGAAGATTCTCTCTGTCGCTGCGCTCATTGCTGTCGCTGGCGCTGCCAACGCGGCGATCACCGGCTTCGCTTGGCGCGAAGTTCCGAACACCGTCGGCGGCCGTCCGGGCTCCGATCCGGTGGCTGATGCCAACGAGGGCAACGCCGCCGGTGGTCAGTGGACCGCGGCCGGCGTGTGGCGCACCTTCGACCTGTACGTCACCGGCACCGCCGCTGACGCGGTCAACGCTGTCTCCTTCGGTGGCGACGGCGGCCCCGAGCGCATCTACACCAACGGCCTGGTGTTCCACCACTCCCTTGGCAACGGCAGCACTCGCAGCTCCCTCGCCAGCGAGCGCGCTGCTGCGAACGGCGCCCTGCTGTTCGACACCTACGTCGAGTTCGGCGGCCGTGCAAACCCCGGCCAGGGCGGCACCAACGCGGCTAACCCCGGCACGAACGTTCTCGGCGTTCTCGGCGGCTTCGCCGGCCCCGTGAGCCTCGGCGGCGGCTCGCCCGGCGTCTCCGGCGCCTCCGGCCAGCTCCTGTTCACCGCGTTCGCTCCGGCCGGCAGCCCCGCCTCGCTGCTCGCCGACGCTCAGTTCGGCTTCGCTCTCCGCTTCCTCCGCGTCACCGTCAGCAACGCCACCTTCCTCGGCGGCGCCAACTCCACCGGCGCCGTCGGCACCGCCGCTGGCGTCCAGACCTTCTCCGTCGCCAACGCCATCCCGACCCCCGGCGCGATCGCTCTCGCCGGCCTGGCCGGTCTGGCCGCCGCCCGTCGCCGCAGCCGCTAATCCGGCCCGGCACGCTCGGTCCTTGATCTGAATGTAGATTCGACGCACCGGCGGGCCTCGCGGCTCGCCGGTGTTTTTCCGCGCCTACCGCCTCACCGCCGTCAGCGCCGCCTGGCACCACCCGTTCCCGATGCGGTCCGTCAGCGGGAACCCGGCTGCGTGCGGCGCCGAGATCGGCAGTTCCTGATCAAGGCACCGGTGCGCCCAGACGTCCAGATCGTGCCGGGCGGTGCGCTCATCCTCGGTAAACATGACCAGCAGCAGCGCCCCGTGCGCGATCGCCGCGTCTGCCGCGAGTTTTCGGACGTCCGCCGTCGCCAGGCGGAGCAGTTCCGACGCATACGCCGCGTTCGCCCGGGCCACCCCGTCGATCACGCCATGCTGGTGGGCCGTCTTGATTTCGATCCAGAGGGCCTCGGCCGTGTCGGCGCCTTGATCCGCGAAGAGCGTCCCGGCGAGGAGCGGATCGCGCAGGCCTTCGCCGCGGGTCGGCGTCAGCACGAGGTCGCACCGGTCGCCCTCCGCGCGGCTTCGCTTCGAGGCGTGCAGCGGGTACCTGGTCTCGGGGAGCACGCCGAACCCCATCGCCCGCGCCGCCGCGGCAAGCGTCGGGTGCAGTTCCAGTTCGGTCGCGGCGTCAAGGCCGTAGGGCGAGTGTTCTTCGTCCAAGGCCGCCGCCCGCTCCCGAAGGGCGGAGGCGAAGGCGTCGCAGAGTTCGGCAAGAGACCACATCGCGCGGGCAGTATCGCCCCTCCCCATCGATGGGTCAGCCTACCCCCAGGTACGCCTTGCGGACCTCGTCCGAGGCCTCCAGCGTCGAGGCCTTGTCGGCCATCGCGATCCTGCCCACCTCCAGCACGTAGCCGAAGTGCGAGATCGAGAGCGCCATGTGCGCGTTCTGCTCCACCAGCAGGATCGTCGTCCCGGCGGCGTTGATCTCGCGGATGATCTGGAAGATCGTCTGCACGACCTGCGGCGCCAGCCCCAGGGACGGCTCGTCGAGCAGGAGCAGCTTCGGCCGCGCGAGCAGCGCACGGGCCATGGCGAGCATCTGCTGCTCGCCCCCGGAGAGCGTCCCGGCGTTCTGCGACAGCCTCTCGCGCAGGCGCGGGAACAGGCTCAGCGACTTCTCCCGGTCGGAGGCGATGCCCGCCTTGTCGTCGCGGGCGAAGGCGCCCAGATCGAGGTTCTCCGCCACGGTCATGTTGGCGAAGATGCCGCGGCCCTCGGGCGATTGCACCAGCCCCTGCCGCAGGATCCGGTGGGGTGGCTGGTTCGCGATGGGCCGGCCCTCGAATGTGATCGACCCCGCCGCGGCGCGCACAAGCCCGGAGATGGCGCGGAGCGTCGTGGTCTTCCCCGCGCCGTTCGACCCGATGAGCGTGACGATCTGACCCCGCTCGACCGAGAGAGACACCCCGTGCAGCGCCTCGATGGCGCCGTAGCGAACCACCAGGTCCTTCACTTCGAGCATGGCCATCAGCGCCCGCCCCCCGCGCGAGGCGGCAGGTCGGACGCCGGGGCGCCGAGATACGCCTCGATGACCTTGGAGTCGCTCTGGATCCTCTCGGGCGTGCCGTGGGCGATCGTCACCCCGTGGTCCAGCACGGTGATCTTCTCGCAGCAGTCCATCACCACGCCCATGTCGTGCTCGATGAGCAGGACGGTGAGGCCGAAGTCGCGCCGCACCTTGCGGATCAGCTCGCGGAGCTCGATCTTCTCCTGGGGGTTCATGCCCGCCGCGGGCTCGTCGAGCAGCAGCACGCGCGGCTCGGTGGCGATGGCCCGCGCGATCTCGAGCCGCCGCTGATCGCCGTAGGGCAGGCTCCGGGCGTCCTCGGCTTCGCGGTCGAGCAGGTTGAAGATCCTGAGCAGGGATCGCGCCCTCTCGGTGATGGCCCGCTCCTCGCCGATCGAGCCGCCGGAGCGCAGGATCGCCGAGAGCACGCCTCGGTTCACGCGCAGGTGGCACGCCACGCGCACGTTGTCGAGCACCGAGAGGTCGCCGAAGAGGCGGATGTTCTGGAACGTCCGGGCCATCCCGGCCTGGGCGATGCGGTGGGGGCGGAGCCCGGAAAGCCGACGGCCGGCCAGGCTGATCGTTCCCGCGGTGGGCGTGTACACGCCGGTGAGCAGGTTGAAGACGGTGGTCTTGCCCGCGCCGTTGGGACCGATGAGGCCCTGCAGGTCCCCCGGGGCCAGGCGCAGGGTGAACTCGGTCACCGCCCTGAGCCCGCCGAAGGACTTGGAGATCGCGTCGACCTGGAGGAGCGCGTCGCTCACGGCGCCGCCCTTCGCGCCCGCCGGGCCAGGATGCGCCCGATCGGACCGATCTCCCACGCCTCGCGCACCCCGAAGATGCCCTGGGGCCGCAGGATCATCATGAGGATGAGCGAGAGGGCGTAGAAGATGAGCCGGTAGTCGGCGAGGTTGACGCCCAGGCGCCTGGCGCCGAAGCGGATGGCCTCGATCGCCGCGGTGACGCCGACGGTCCAGAGCGCGAAGCGCGCGCGCTTCGGCCCGCCGAACGCCAGGCCCAGGGCCAGGACCAGGACCCCGGCGGGCCAGACGTGCGGCAGGTCGCGGAGCAGCTCGGGCAGGATGGTCAGGATCGCCGCCGCCGCCACGGCGCCCGAGATCGACCCCATCCCGCCCAGCACCACCATGGTCACCACGTCGAACGACTTCTGGAAGCCCAGTTCGCGCGGGTTCAGGGTGGCGCCCGATTGGTGCGCGAACATCCCGCCTGCGATCCCGGCGAAACCCGCGGCGAGCACGAAGGCCAGCACCTTGTACCGAGTCGTGCGCACGCCCATCGCCTCGGCGGCGATCTCGTCCTCGCGGATCGAGAGGAACGCCCGGCCGTAGGTCGAGAACTTCAGCCGGTGGGCCACCAGCAGCGTGATCGCCACGAACGCGTAGACCCAGAAGATCGAGGAATACGTCGGCACGCCGGTGAAGCCCAGGGCGCCACCGAGGCTCGTCGCGGTGTCGAGGAAGCCCGCCTCGCGCACCTCATCCGCGGTGAACTTCACGTTGCCCGTCTGCTGCAGGATGACGCGCACGATCTCGCCGAAGCCCAGGGTCACGATCGCGAGGTAATCGCCGCGCAGGCGCAGCGAGGGCAATCCCACCACGTAGCCGGCCGCCGCGGCGACCAGCCCCCCGACGATGCACGAGCCGACGAACAGCCACTCGCCGGCGCCAAGGAAGCCGCCGTGCTGATCGCCAGAATCCCAGAGCAGAAGCGACGAGTAGTACGTCAGCGCCCCGGCGGTGTAGCCCCCGACGGCCATGAACGCCGCGTGCCCCACCGAGAACTGCCCCGTGAACCCGTTCACCATCGTCAGCGAGACCGCCAGGATGACGTTGATCCCGACGTCGACCAGCACCTTGGTGTGGAACGGCAGGTCGGAGGCGTCAAGGCCCAAGTGCAGCGCCAGCGCCAGCCCGAGCCCCACCGCCAGCGGCGCGGCGCTCCGCAGCGCGGCGACCGCGCGAGAAGGGGCGAGTTCCGCGGCTCGGCGCTGGTCGAGCGTCACCGGCTCACACCTTCTCCACGACGGCCTTGCCGACCAGCCCCGTTGGCTTGACCAGCAGCACCAGGATGAGCAGGGCGAAGACGTACACGTCGCGGAGCTGCGGCGAGAGGTACGCGGCCCCGAAGAGCTCGATGCCGCCGATCAGGAAGCCGCCCAGCATCGCCCCCCGGATGTTGCCGATCCCGCCGATGACCGCCGCAACAAAGGCCTTGAGCCCGAGCAGCACCCACGTGGTGTGGGCCGGCTGGTTGAGCCCGGGGTATTTCATGGCGTACAGGAACCCCGCCGCCGCGGCGAGCGCCGAACCGAGGACGAAAGTGAAGGAGATCACCCGGTCCACGTTGATGCCCATGAGCGAGGCGACGCTCGTGCTGTACGACACCGCCCTCATGGCCCGGCCCATCTTGCTGTGGAAGACCAGCCACTCCAGCGCCACCATCAGCGCCACCGCCGACCCCGCCCCGATCACGTCGACCAGCCTCACCTGCACCCCGGAGAACGAGGCCAGCACCCGGTCCGCGACCAGCGAGGGCATGCGCTGGGGCTGGGCGCCGAACACGAACGGCAGCTGCCCGAAGTTCTGCAGGAACAGCGAGACGCCGATCGCGGTGATCAGCACGTTGAGCCGCGGCGCACGCCGCAGCGGCTTGTAGGCCAGCCGCTCCACGGTGAAGCCCACCAGCCCGCACGCCGCCATCGCGGTGAGCAGGACAAGCGGGCCGGCCCACACCGGCGCATGGGCGTCGGCCGCGGCCCAGCCGAGCATGGACGCGACGGTGAACGAGATCCACGCGCCCAGCACAAAGATGTCGGAGTGCGCGAAGTTGATGAACTTCAGGATGCCGTAGACCATCGTGTAGCCCAGCGCGATGAGCGCGTAGAGGCTGCCGACAGCCATCCCGTCCATCAGGGTCTGCAGAAACTTCGTCACCGTCTGTTCCGGCCTCTCGGTGCGGTCACTTGGGCTGGACGGTGGCGCGGTACGTGGGCACGCCGCCCTTCATCTCGACGATCACCGCGGGCTTGCGGGCGTTGCGGTTCTTGTCGATGGTGATGGTCCCGGCAACGCCCTGGAAGTCCTTGGTCGCCGCGATCGCCGCCGCCAGGTCCTTGCCCTCGAGCGTGGGCGAGGCCTTCATCGCGGCGAAGAGCACGCGGGCCGAGTCGTACCCCAGCGCGGCCAGGGCGTCGGGAACCTGCCCGTAGGTCTCGGTGTACTTCCTCACGAACTCCTGCACCTCGCCCCGCGGGTCCTGGTGCGAGTAGTGGTTCGTGTAGAACGAGCCCTCGATCGCCCCCCCGCCGATCTCGGCGAGCTTGGGCGAGTCCCACCCGTCGCCCCCGAGGAGCGGCGCGGTGATGCCCAGCTTCCGCACCTGCAGGGCGATGTTGCCGGCGTCGGTGTAGTACCCGGGGACGTAGATCGCGTCGGGGTTGGTCTCGCGGATCGTGGTCAGCTGGGCGCTGAAGTCCTGGTCGCCCCCCGTGAAGGCCTGCTCGGCGCTGATCTTGCCCCCGAGCTCGCGGAACGACTTCGAGAAGAACTCCGCGAGGCCCTTCGAGTACGTCTGGGCCTGGTCGAACAGGATCGCCACCTTCTTCGCCTTCAGATCGTCGTACGCGAACTTCGCCATCGCGTAGCCCTGGAAGTCATCCAGGAAGCACACCCGGAACACCATGTTGCCGATCCGCGTCACCTGGGGGTTGGTCGATGAGGGCGTGATCATCGGCACCGAATACTTCTGCGCCAGCTTCCCCCCCGTGATCGACAGCGACGACGCGACCTCGCCGAGCAGCGCCGACACCTTGTCGCTGGTCAGCAACCGAGTGACAGCCGAGCCGGCCTCCTGGGTCTTGCCCTGGGTGTCGTATTCCTTGAGTTCGACCTTGCGGCCGCCGATCCCGCCGGCGTCATTGATCTCCTTCACCGCGATGCGGATCCCGCGCGAGGTGTTCTGCCCGAACGTCGCCTCGGACCCGGTGAGCGAGCCGTAATGCCCGATAAGAATCGGACCGTCGGCCTTCTTCGGATCCTGCGCCGCGGCAGGGGAGGGCGCGAACGCCGCGGCGGCGCTGACCGCCAAGGCGCCCAGGGCGCGTGCGAGCGTCGACAGCGTGAAGTGAGCCATGCGGTGGAATCCTCGCTGGGGTCTAGACGGCGCGATCGGCGACCGGCCGGCGGCGGAAAACGGGCCCGCCCGACCGGATCGGGCAATCTACCACATATGCATACGCCTTCACGGGCGGACCGCCGCAGGGTTCGACGCTCCCACCGACCGGGGTGTTCCAAGCCCTTCGCGCAGCGGCCAGCGCCCTACAGTAGCCCGCGGATGCCCGGCGAACCGACCATCGATCCGACCCTGACCCGGGTGCGGGCCCAGGAATTCGCGTGCCCGCTCGGGGTCTATCCCACGGACCCGGCGCGGTTCGCGCCGCTGCAGGGCTTCCACGTCGATTTCGAGCCCGCCGACAAGGACGACGACGAAGGCTGGGAGGAGTGGCCCGACCGCTACGTCTACGACGTGGTCATCACCCACGGCAGGGTCCGCGCCCTGGCCCGCGCGCTCTTCACGCTGATGCCGGGCCGCCTCTACCCCATCCTCGATATCTACGGCCACGACGCCTACCGCGAGATCGACCCCTACATCGCCTACGAGATGGTCGGCTTCGAGCGGTTCTCCGACGGCGTGCGGCGCTTCCGCGAATGGCTCCTCGAGGACGGCTTCGTGGGCTTCGGCGCCATGAGCCTCGAGCCGTTCATGCACGTCTACATCGACGAGCACAAGATCATCACCGTCCGCGCCGAATCCGCCATGCGCGAGCGCGTCGAGCGCGCCCTCGCCGCCTTCGATCTGGCGCCGGTCCCCGAGCCCATGGGGGTCGACAGCGTCGAGCACGAGCACCGCGACGTCCTGGCGCAGCCCGCCGACGACGACCAGGGCGCTTCCCGCGACGACATCCTCGAAGACCTGCGCGAGCAGTGGGGGCTCACCCTCAACATCGACCCCGACTCCAACGTCGACGACGACGGGAACGACCTCGGCGCCACCGGATGGCGCTGCATCGTCCGCCGCCGTATCGACGACCACGACCGGGACGAGGCGTTTGAGGTGCTCCTGGTCGCCGACTGCCTCGCCGAGGCGGAACGCACCGCGCTGAACGCCGCCTCGGGCGCGCCGCGCCCGGCCGGCGAGCAGGCCGCCCTTGCCGCCGCGCCCGCTTCCGGCGCCTCCCGCGAGCCCGCCGCCGACATCGCCGAGGCCGAGGTGGTCATCGCCGACCGCGTAACCCCGGAGGAACTGGCCAGCCTGCTGGGCGCGCCCGACCACCGCGGATTGCTCGACGCGGCCGGCGCCCACGCCGTGCGACGCCTCGATTAGTCGCGCTTGCGGCTCTCCTCGGCGGCGCGGTCGTACACCATCGTCACCTGGTTCCCGCGCTCCTCGTACCGGACCTCGGTGACGTACGCGCGCATGAGCATGATCCCGCGCCCCGTCGGGCGCTCGAGGTTCTCTTCGAGCGTCGGGTCGGGCACGTGCTCCGGCGCGAACCCGGGGCCCTGATCGGTCACCGTCACCACCGCGCGATCGGCGTCGACCGACCAGCGCAGCCTGATGGTCGTGTCCGGCGGCAGGCCGCGGTGCCCGTGCCGGAACGCGTTGATCACCGCCTCCTCGAAGGCCAGCCGCAGCGCGAACGCGGAGGTCTCCGGGTACGCGTGCGCCGCGACGGCGTCCAGCAGGGCCTGCTCCGCGCGCTCGATCTCCGGCCGATCGTTGCGCAGCACGAGGTCGGCGGAGAGCGGGGGTTGGGGGGCCGGCGTGGTCATGTCCTCAGGAGAAGGACCCCTCCTCGCGCGGGCCTCTGGCCGGGCCGGTCACTTGAAGCTGCTCATGGCGCGGTCCACGCTCTCATGGATCTCGAAGAGCTTGTGCAGCTTCGTGATCACGAACACCTCGTAGATCTGGGGGTCGATGTCCGACAGCCGAAGCTGCCCACCCTTGGCCCGGATCTTGTTGTTGATCGTGATCAGCGTGCCCAGCGCCGCGCTCGACAGGTGGTCCACGTTCTCGAAGCAGATCAGCAGGCGCGGGTGCCCCGGGCGCTCGATCACCCCGGAGATCTCCTCCCCGATGTGCTGGATGTTCGCCTCGTCCAGGATGTTGCGGTCGATGAACCGGACCTGGGTGACGCCGTCGACCGTGCTGATCCGTAGACGCGACTCGGGGGTTGGCATAGGCGCTCCGTGGAAGCGTCACGCTAGCCGGTTTCGGTCCGGGGTGTCAATCCGGCGCCGCGGGCCCCGGAGAAACAAAGCGCCCGCCGGGGCGCGGCGGGCGGCGGAGACGCGGTTCAGAGGCGGTCGGCTAGAAGCCGCGGCTGGCGCCGAGCTTGTCGCGCAGGCCCGGGAAGTTCTTCTCCTCTTCCTCGTTCTGCAGGATAATCGTCGGCTTGATCAGGATGAGCAGGGTGCGCTCCTCCTTGTTCTCGATCCGGTTCGTGAAGAACCGGTTGATGATCGGGATCTTGCTCAGCACGGGGACGCCGACCTCGACCTCGGACTCGGTCACCAGGCGCTGGCCGCCGAGCAGGATCGTGCCCTGGTCCGGGATGGTCGCGCCGGTGGCCACGGACGAGATGGCGATGCGGGGCAGGGTCAGGAACGCGCTGCCCGTCGCCCCTTGGCCGCCGAGGCCCGACCCGCCGGCGCCGGCGGAGAACTGCTGCTGCTGATCCTCACCGTCGGGCTGCGCGACGCGCGTCACGATCATCAGCGTCACGTACCGCCGGTCCGACGACGCCACGCCGCGGAGGAGCAGCGTCACGCCGGTCGTCAGCGCGCTCACCGTGGGCTGGAACGCGACGGAGGAGGCCCCGACCACCGGCGTCAGATTCGAGACGAACGATCGCTGGGACGCGACGAAGATGTTGGCGAAGCGGCCGTTGACGAAGGTGAGCCGGGGCGCCGTGAGCGAGACGTTCCGCTTATCCGCCTGGGTGGCCTCGATCAGGAAGTTCACCTGCACGTCGTCCAGGAAGGTGCCGGCGATCCCCAGCGCCGGGTTTCCCGCCAGGATGGTGTTGGCGAAGCCCGTGCGGTCCAGCAGGTTCTTCGCTATCACGTTGCTGTTGTTCTGCGCCGGGATGATGCTCAGAGGGTCCGGCGCGGTCACGGCGTTGTTGAGGCCCGTGAACTGGTACCGCACCTCGCCGGTCGTCTGGTCCACGCTCTGCACGTTCCACTGCGAGTTCGCGAACGACCGCGTGTTGTTGGCCTGCCCCCTCACAATGTCGGTGGGCAGGATCGTCGTCTGGTTCTGCCCCGCGCGGAACGCCGGGTTCAGCTGGCTCCCCACGCCGCCGAAGAACCGGTCGCTCTGCACCGCGTCCTTGTACTGGTTGTTCTTGGCGTTGAAGTAGACGTCCAGGTCGAACCCGATCTGCTCGAAGAAGTCCTGGGTCACGCTCAGGAACCGCGCCTCGACGTTGATCTGAATCGCCCTGACCTCGCGGAGCTGCGAGAGCAGCCCGACGATCTCGCGGTGGTTGCGCGCCGTGTTGCGGATGATCAGGCTGCCGTTGAGCGGCTGGACGGTGCCGGTGTCCCCGCCCTTGTTGACCCAGCCCTCGGAGTCGACGTTGGCCTCGATGATGTCCTGCACCGTGCGCAGCGCGTCCTGCTCCTCGCGCAGGATCTGATCGATGTTGTTGGTCTCGCGCTGGTTGAAGATCCCGCCCGCGCTGCTCCCGCCCCCGCCGCGCTGAGAGCCCTGCTGCAGCACGGTGTCGAGGCTCAGCTCCGGCACCTGGGGGAAATCGGGCACCTTGAAGAGCAGGTCCTGCACGTCGTAGATCTTGATGAACGTCTTCTTCCGCAGCGTGTCCGCCGAGGCGACCACCAGCACCCCGTCCTCCACCGCCCACGACGCGCGGCTCGGCCCGAACTGGTCCTTGCTCGCCTTCTCCAGCACCCGGTCCAGCACCACGTTCAGCGGCGCCGAGCGCAGGCTCAGGGACACCCGGTCGTCCCGGTTGATCCCCGCCGCCTCGAGGCTCGTCCAGTTCACATCGACATCGAGATTCGAGACCTGCCGCACGAACTCGACGATGTTCTCCAGCGTCGCGTCCGTGAACGTCGCCGGGATCTTGGTCGACGCCAGCGACGCGAGCACCTTGCGGTCCTCGGGCGAGTCGACGAACCCCGTGTTCTCGCCGCGACGGAACGAGATCTCCGGCCAGTCGGGCGGGTAGTTCATCAGCTCGCGCGGGATGATCGTCGACGCCTGGGTCGCGTTGCTCTCCGCCGCGAAACTCAGCGCCTTCTCCCGCTGGATCCGGTCGTAATCGCGGTAGATCGCCACGTCGCGCAGCACGTCCTTGAGCAGCAGCCCGGCCGGGTTGGTGGGGTCCAGGAAGAGCACCTGGTCGACCACCTGCAGCGCCTCGGAGTACTTCTGCTCCGCCTGCAGCCGGCGGATGCGGTCGAGCGCCTCGTTCACCTTGCGCTCGCGGTCGGCGCGCTGCTTCGCGTCCGCGTCGCCCTTTTGCCGCTGCACGTCCGCCGCCCGGCGCTCGATCTCGCCGACGCGCGTGCGCTCCTCCTCGTCGCGGATCGTGCGGAGCAGCGCCTCCTGCCGCGCGATGCGGTCGTTGTACTCGCTCTCGACAAAGACCTCGCGCTTCTCGGTCACCGCCAGCCGGGCACGCCCGGCGAGCAGCCTCGCCCGCTCGAAGTCGCCCTGCTTCAGCGCCGCGTCGGCCTGCTGCAGGAAGTTGTCGTACTCCGCGATCGCCTGCTGCCGCACCAGCGTACGGGTCTGCTGCACGTTCTCGAGCAGGCCCCCGGTTCGCTCGGTCAGCAGCACCCGGGCCTCGCCCAGACGCTTCTCGGCGCGAGCCAGGTCGTCGCCCCCCAGGTGGGCGCGATACGGGCCGGTGACCAGCGAATACTTCTGCTCCGCCTCGGCGTACCGGGCCTCGGCGAACGCCGCGTCCGCTTCCGCCAAGTACCGCTGGGCGTCGAACCGCAACGCCTCATTGAACAGGTCGTTCGAAGGCTGCGCCGGCATCGGCGCCGGCTCGGACGGCTGGGACGGCGCCGCCGCCGGCGCGGGGCTCGCGCCTCCCTGCGGCGCCGCGGGCTGCTCCGCGCCGCGCGAGGGCAGCGGGTCGTTCGACCGCTCCACCGTCCCGGGCTGCAGCACAGCCAGAGGGGTGTAGTCGATCTCGAACGCCCGGCCGCGGGTCCGCTCGAGTTCCACGATCGAGGCTCGCTGCTCGTCCAATCCCTTCAGCTGATCCTCATCCAGACGAACGCCGGAGCGGTACACGCTATCCAGCGCCGCCTTCGCCTCGGCGTACCGCCCGGCGGCAAAGTCCATCCTCGCCTGCGCCATCGCCGGCGCGACCGTCGGGGCCAGCGAAGCCCGCACCTCCTCCGCCCTCGCAAGGAGCGCCGCGGCCTTCGACTTCTGCTCCGCCGTCGCCTTCCCATGCTGCCGCGCCGCACCCGCGTGACGCTCGGCTGCCCGCACGTCGCCCTCGGCCAGGGCCAGGTCGGCCCTCTCCAGGCTGATCGCCACCGGATCGGCGCTGCGCAGCCGCCGATCCGCCGCGGCAAGGAGCTCCATCGCTCGCTCGCGCTGCTCCGCCGTCAGCGCCGACTGATCCAGCCGCGACACCACCTGCTTCGCCTCGACCAGGCGGCCCTCATGAAGGAGGCTCGCGGCACGGTCGAGCGGGTCCGCCCCCGCCATCGCGGGCGACAACAGCCCCAGCGCCGCCGCCGCGGTCAGAATCCCCCTCAGCGAGCCTTGCGTGTGCCTGCGCATGCGTTGCAGTCTCCAACAATGCCACCCGGCCGGACGCCACACCGCCGCGTCCACTGAAGCGGCGTGCTCCGGCGATCGCCCGATCACCGCAACGCAACATCCCGTTGCGCCGGGTCAAAATCGCGGCGGAGCCTACCGACGCCCTCTTGCCGACGCAACCCGCGATGTCATCGGCCGAGCCGGCGCCGGCCGACGCGGTACGGGCCGCCCTCCCGCGCGGTTCCGGGCAGATCCAAGGATCCTTCAAGCCCTCACACCCCGGCCATCAATGCCGGGGACATCGCCGCGGCATCCACCGGGCGCCTCGCCTCCATCACCCGCACAAACGCGTCGAAGAGGTACGCCGCGTCGTGAGGCCCGGGCCCCGCCTCCGGGTGATGCTGCACCGCGAACACCGGCCTGTCCGCCATCCGAAAGCCCGCCAGCGACCCGTCATTCAGGTTCACGTGGGTCGGCTCGCCCCCCGCACGCCGCAGCGATTCCGTGTCCACCGCGAAGCCATGGTTCTGGCTCGTGATCTCCACCCGGCCGGTCAGGTTGTTCCGCACCGGCTGGTTCGCGCCCCGGTGCCCGAACTTCAGTTTGTACGTGGTCGCACCGATCGCCAGCGCCAGCAACTGGTGACCCAGACAAATCCCGAAGGTCGGCGGCGTCCGCTCCGCCGGCCCCGTCACCAGCGCCCTCAGCGTCGCGATCACATCGTTCACAGCGCCGGGGTCGCCCGGCCCGTTCGAGATGAACAGCCCGTCCGCCTCCCCGCGATCGAACATCCCCCGGATCGTCGCCGCCGGTGTGTCGTAGGGCTGGACGATGACCTCGCACCCTCGGTCGGCCAGGTGCCGAAGGATGTTCCGCTTGGCGCCGCAATCCAGCGCCACAACCCGCGACCGCCGCGCCGACGCCGGCCGCTTCTTCGCCGGCCACCAGTCGCCCAGCGTCTCGGTCCAGATCTGGGGGGAGGAGCAGGAAACCAGCGGCACAAGGTTCTGCCCATCCATCGCCGGCGCCGCGCGGGCCGCCGCGACAAGCTCCGCATCCGTCTTGCCGGGGTCGTTGCTCAGGATCCCCGGCCGCACCCCGGAGACCCGCAGCGTCCGCGTGAGCGCCCTCGTGTCGATGTCCCACAGCCCCAGCACGCCCTGGCGCCGCAGCCACGCATCGAGCGACGCCGTGGCACGCTGGTTCGAATGCAGGCCCGCGAGTTCCCGCACCACAAAGCCCGCCGCCTGGGCCTTGCCCGACTCCAGGTCCGCCTCGTTCGCCCCGTAGTTCCCCATCATCGGCGCCGTCATGACCAATATCTGGCCCGTGTAGGAGGGGTCGGAGAGCGCCTCCTCATACCCGCACATGGCGGTGTTGAAGACCACCTCGGCGGCGATCGTCCGCGCACTGCCGCACGCCCCAAAGGCCCGGCCGCGGAAGACCGCCCCGTCAGGCAGGGCCAGGCGAGCGGTCGAAGTCAATGCGGTTGTCACCATCTCCGGCCGATGATACCGGGCTCGGCCCCGACTATCGTCGAGAGACGCGCCACACCCGCGGCGCGCTCAGGAGCCTTCCTCATGCGTCTCGCCCTTGTCCTCGTCTCGCTCGTGCTTGCCGCCCCTTGCATCGCCGCCCAGGACGCGCCGCCCGAGCCCGCGCCGGGCCAGCCCGCCCTCAAGCCCGTGCGCCCCGCCGACGCCATCCCCGGGCCGCCGGTCGGGGGGCCCGCTCTCCTGCCCATCCACGAGGCGGCGCGCAAGGGCGAACTCGACGTCATCGCCGCGGAACTCGCCAAGGGCGTCTCCATCAACGAGCCCGTCAAGGGCGGCCAGGGCTGGATCAACGGCTCCAGCCCGCTCATCTGGGCCGCCCGCCTCGGAACACCCGAGACCATGAGGTTCCTCCTCGACAAGGGCGCCAACCCCAACCTCACCGGCTCGGACGGCGGCAGCGCGCTGATGCTCGCCATGGTCGAGGGGGACGTCCCGGCCAAGGTCCGCATGCTCCTCGACGCCAAGGCCGACGTCGAAGCGATCAACTGGGACGGCGACACCCCGCTGATCTGGGCCGCCGTCTACGCCAAAGACCCGGTCATCTTCGACATGCTGCTCAAGGCCGGCGCCCGCCGCGATTTCCGCAAGCCGCGCGACGGCGCGGACGCCCTCGCCATCGCCGCTCGCCGCGGCAACCTCGTCGCCATCAGCGCGCTGGCCAAGGCCGGGGCCGATCTGGAAGGGAAGGCGCTCGGCGGGGTCACCCCGCTCATGTGGGCCTGCGAGGGCCTCGAGGCCGGCGTGCCCGCCATCGCCGCCCTGCTCGACCTCGGCGCCAACATCAACGCGACCGCCGAGGATGGCACCACCGCCCTGATGATGGCGGCGCTCTCCGGCGACGCGACCCGCGTCCGTGCCCTCCTCGACCGCAGGGCCGACTTCCGCGCCAAGACCACCCGGGGCGATACCGCGCTCATGGCCGCCGCCCGCACCGGCGACCCGCACTGCATCCTCGCCCTCATCGACGCCGGGCTCGACCCCAACGCCTCCAACCGCGACGGCGTCACCCCCCTCATCATCGCCCTCAAGTCCTCGCGCCCAGAGGGCGTCCGCGCCCTGGTCCGCCGCGGCGCCGACGTCAACCACAAGACCAACGACGGATGGTCCCCGCTCATGCTCTCGCGCAGCGTCGCGATGATCGAGCCCCTCATCGAGGCCGGCGCCGACCTCGAAGCCCGCGCCGTCGACCGCGACGTCCGCGGCTGGACCCCCCTCATGTTCGCCATCTACGACGGCGACTACTACTCCGTCCGCCGCCTCCTGAACGCCGGCGCCAGCGTCACCGCCCGCGACGCGGTCGGGCGACTGCCGCTCCAGATCGTCGACATGCGCCAGACCGGCCGCGCCGACGAGGTGCGCGAACTGCTCCGCGCCCTCACCCCGGCCGTGCTAGCCCCCGCCGACCAGGGCCCGGGCCCCCGCTGAACCGCGCCGCCCCGCGCGCCGCGTACGCTCTGGGGCGATGCCCGGCGATCTCTTCTCCCCCCCGACCGCGCAGGGCGGCCCCTTCGTCCGCGTGGCCCTCGAGCGGGGGCTCGACCACCCCGCCGGCCTCACCTACGCGCTCCCGCACAGCATGCGCGACGCCCGCATCGGGGAGCGGGTCGAAGCCCCGCTCGGCCGGGGCGACAAGCCCGCCCACGGCTACATTGTCGAGGTCATCGCCGCGCCCGGCCTCGATGCCGCCAAGATCAAGCCCATCCTCCGCCGCACCGGCGTCGCCCTCCCGGCCACGCTCGTTGAACTCGCCCGATGGATGGCCCGCTACTACTGCACCCCTCTGGGCATGGTGATGGCCTCGATGGCCCCCGCCGCCGTCAAGCGCGGCATCGGGTCGACGACCAGAACGATGCTCATGCCCACCGGCGCCGAGCCCCGCGCCCCGCTCACGCCCTCCGTCCTGTCCGCGTGGGATGCCGCCCGCGCCATCCGCGAGACCGCCTGGCCCATCGAGCCGCGGGCCTTGGCCGACGCCGTCGGCGCCCGCACCCTCGCCCCCATCAACCGCCTCGTCGCGCTCGGACTGCTCCGCCAGGTCGAGCGGCAGACAGTCCGCGCGGTGTGGGACGACGTTCCCGTTCCACCCGATCGCGCTCTCACGCTCTCCTCGGAGCAGCACGCCGCCATCGACGCCATCTCGCCCACGCTCGGCTCGTTCCGGCCCCACCTGCTCCGCGGCGTCACCGGCTCGGGCAAGACAGAGGTCTATCTCCGCGTCATCGACCGCGTTCTCGATCGCGGGGAATCCGCCATCGTGCTGGTCCCCGAGATCAGCCTCACCCCCCAGACCGTCGGCCGGTTCCAGGGCCGCTTCGGCAACCGCGCCGGCGGCGTCGCGGTGCTCCACTCCGGGCTCACCGCGGCCCAGCGCAACCAGCAATGGTCGGCGGTCGCCTCGGGCGTGGCCCGCGTCGTCGTCGGGGCGCGATCGGCCATCTTCGCGCCGTTCCCGGACGGAGCCCGGGTCGGCCTGATCGTCGTCGACGAGGAGCACGAGGACGGCTACAAGCAGGACCAACTGCCCCGGTACCACGCCCGCGACGTCGCCATCAAGAGAGCCCAGATCGAGGCCTGCCCCATCGTCCTGGGCTCCGCAACCCCTTCCATGGAGTCCTGGAGAAACGCCCTCGAAGGCCGCTCGACGCTCAGCGAACTCACCGAGCGCGTCGGCGGCGCCCGCCTGCCCCGCGTCGAGATCGTCGACCTCGCCGAGGAGCGACGCGCCCGCCCCTGGACCGACCAGCGCATCCACCTCCTCGGCCCGCGCCTCGAGCACGCCATCGCCCGCGCCCTCGCCGCCGGCGGCCAGATCATCCTCCTGCTCAACCGCCGCGGATACGCCAACTATCTCTGTTGCCCCGACCACCGCTGCGGCTGGGTCATGACCTGCGACGACTGCGACGCCGCCATGGTCTACCACCGCGACAAGGTCTCACCGCGCGGAGGCGCCGTCCGGTGCCACCACTGCCTTGCCGAGCGGCTCCTCCCCGAACTCTGCCCGGTCTGCGGCAAGCGCGTCAGCGTCTTCGGCATGGGCACCCAGCGGGTCGAGAGCGAACTCGCCACGCTCTACCCCGAACTCATCGAGGGCAGGACCATGCTCCGCCTCGACGGCGACACCGCCCGAACCCACCAGCACTGGCTCGACGCCCTCTCCCGCTTCGAGCGCGGCGAGGTCCGCCTCCTTCTCGGCACGCAGATGATCGCCAAGGGCCTCGACTTTCCCGGCGTCCGCCTCGTCGGCGTCGTCCACGCCGACACCGCCATCCACATGCCCGACTTCCGCGCCGCCGAGCGCACCTTCCAACTCGTCAGCCAAGTCGCCGGCCGCGCCGGCCGCTCCGTCGACCCGGGCCTCGTCATCGTGCAGACCCTCGTCCCCAACGCTCCCGCGATACGCCTCGCCGCGGCCCACGACTACCGGGGCTTCGCCTCCGCCGAACTCGCCACCCGCGAGCGCAGCCGCCTCCCACCCTATAGCCGCATGGCCCGCATCGTGGTCCGCGACGCCGACCACTCGAAGGCCGCCGCCCACGCCGAGCGGATCGTCGAAGCCCTCCGCTCCGCGATGGAGCCCCTCCCGCAATCCCCCAATGAATGGATCCGGCTCCGCGGCCCGATGCCCGCCCCCATCTCCCGGGTCGCGGGCTTCCACCGCATCGCCATCGAGGTCATGGCTTCTTCACCGGGCGCCATCCAGGCCGTCATCACCTCGGCGCGCAACGCCGGGCGCCTCCACAGCGACAGCCGCACGGCCGTGGATATCGACCCGATGGCCCTGCTCTGAGCCGCGGCTCACCGAGCGACGCTCGCCGTGCCGATACACACCGCCGATGACCTACCCGGTGTTCCTCAACTCCCGCTACAACTCCAGGTACTCCCTGCTCGGCGCGATGGCGGCGGAACTCGCCGACGCCTTCGCCCGCGCCGGCCATCCGGTCAACCCTCCCGCCGAGCAGTGCGCCGCCCCCGGCCCCGCCGCGTCAATCTGGTTCAACTTCCTCAACAGCATCGCCGACGTCGCCGCCCTCCGCGCCCAGGCGCCCTCGCGACGCATCGGGCTCATCCAGTTCTTTGTCGACCATCCCTTCGCCGTCTGGGCCGAGCAACTCGACGGGCTCTCCCGAGTCGAGGCCCACCGCCTGCTCCTCCCCTGCGCCGACTCGACGCACCTCCTGCGCCTGCGCTGGCCCTCCCTTCGCGCCGTCCACTGCCTCCACGGCGTGCCCCCCTCCGCGCTCGCCCCCGCCGATCTCATCGAGCGCGGCCATCTCGGCGCGCCCGAGGGTGATCCTGCCCACCGGCCCGACGGCGTCGCCGTTTTCGGCTCGATCCACACCGAGGCCGAACTCGCCGACCTCCGCGAAGCCGTCCCCGCGCGCCTCCGCAAGGCTTGCGATCAGGCCGCCGAAACCATGCTCGCCCACCCCTGGACAACGTTCGAGCAGGCGATGGACCTCTCCCAGGCAAGCGAATCCCTTCCCGCCGCCGAGTGGTCCTCTCTCTCGCTGTGCTGGCGATGGGTGATCGCGAGCGTCAACCGCGCCCGCCGCACGGCGCTGGTCGCCGCGATGCAGGGCCTGCCGACGGTGGTCTACGGCCCGGACGCGTGGAAGCAGTTCTGCGGCGGGTCGATCGAGCACCGCGGGAACATCGACTACGCCGCAACGTCCGCGGCGCTGGCCCGCGCCCGGGTGTGCCTCGCCTGGGGACCCACCCAGTTCACGCACTCGTTCAGCGAGCGCCTCCTGCTCAGCCTCGCCGCCGGATGCGCAACCATCGCCGACGATCGCCTGATGGCCCGGCGTCACTTCGCCGCGGACGGGGTCGAGCGCGTGCGCATGGTCGGCGCGGCGGCCCCCCACGAGGCCCGCGCCGTCGCGGAAGCGCTGCTCGAGGACGTCCCACGCCGCGCGGCGATGGGCCTCGCCGGGCGCGCCGAGATCGCCCGAGCCCACCTCTGGGATCACCGCCTTCCCCGGATCGACGCCGCGGCGCGGGAAGCCATCTCGGCGGCAACACCGCTGCTCGCGGCCGCGGGCTGAACGAAGACCCAGATTGCCCGGTGTGAGAGCCCCCCACCCCGGTTGTTTCTTCCCAAGACAAGGCCCGAGCCTCTCGGCCCGGGCCTGTCGACGATCCATGCCTGCTGCGCCCGGTCCCGCGGGCGCCCATCCATGCAGGACTCAGCGGCGGCGGCGAGCGCCGGCGACGCCGGCGATGCCGAACAGGGCCGCGGCGCCCGGGGTCGGGATGAACTCCCAGCCGAAGTTCGCGTTCGGGGCGCCAAGGCCGGTGAAGTTGAAGGTCGAACCGGCCGGGTTGTTCGCGAGGAACGAGCCGGCGGCAGTGGTCTGGAACGCCAGGTTGGCCGAGGAGCCGACGACCGGCGGGTCGAAGATGCCCTGGCCCAGGTTGTTCAGCTGGGCCGCGGTGGCGCCGGTGCCGCCGGTGTTGTTGTCGAAGGTGATGCCGGCCCAGAACGCCGCGGGCAGCACGAACGCCGCGACGTTGCCGGTGAAGGTGTTGACAGAGTTGGCGGTGAACGAGATCGGGTTGAACGAGAAGCCGGTGATCACCGTGCCGGGGGTCCCGCCGACGCCGTCCGCGGCGTAGAAGCGGACGCGGGCGCGGGCCGACACCGCGACGGTGTTGAAGTTGGCCACCGAGAAGGTGAACGAGGTGATCGACGACGGGCCGGCCATCAGGATGTCGTCGGCGACGAGCGTCGTGATGGTGTTGCCGGCCAGATTGGCCGCGCCGCCGTTGGCGTAGGCATTGCCCGTGAAGTTGTCGACGTTCGAATACACCGCGCCGGGGGTCGCGCGGCCGGCGACCGTGGCGGTGTTCAGGTCGAACGTGCGGACGAGGGACAGCGTGCCGGTCTGCTCCGCGGTCGCGGCGCCGGCCACCGATGCGAGCGCAAGGGCGCCCATGGCGAACTTCTTCATGACGTGTGTCCTCCCTACAAACTCTTGTGGAACCGTGCCGGCGCGGAGCATTCCACGCCGGAAATCAACCGTAGCCGTGTCGGTTCGCCTCTCCTTCGGCCCCGGGGTTGCCCGGGCGAAAGATCAGCTCCGACTCTTGAACCTCCGGGAGAATGCATCGACTTCGCCGATCACGCAAGGCAAAGCCTGCCATTTCTTCACAATTCGGCCGTTGCGTGTTCGCACTCGGTTGGCACGACGGCATTCGAGACACAAGGGTTTTCCCTAGAGTCCGGAAATCACCGACGCGCCCGACGCACCGCCACTTCCGCCAGACGAGCCCCGGCATCCGGGCAGGGCAGCAGGAACATCTGCGGCTCGGCGACCTCCAGTTCGATCAGGGCCGGCTCGCCCTGCCATCCGACCAGATCGACTCTGGCGTATGCCAGCGGCTCGGCGGCAATCCCCAGCGCCGCAATCGCCACCAGCACTCGCTCGGTCTCCGCGATCTCACCCTCGGTCGCCACCGCCCGCTCCACCGTCCCGCCCCAGTCGGTCTGGACGCGGTAGTCCCCGGGCTTGGCCCGCTTCCGCACCGCGTGGGTGCACTCGCCGTCGACCACCATCAGCGACACCTCGCCCTCGCTCGCCACCGACTCGGCGAAGGGCTGGAGAAGCATGTCCTCGTCGGCGAGGGCCGCGTCCAGGTGCCGTTGCCCGGCCCCGGCGGAGAGGAACCCCGGCTCGGAGCCCAGCGACACCCGCTCTTGCCGCCGCGCCGTTGCGCCGACGGCAGGCTTGAGCACCGCCCGGCCCCACCCGCGCTCGCGCATCGCCCGGGCAAGGTCGATGGGCGTGCCGCGGGGCAGGATGTCCATCGGGAGCGTGCGCACGCCCAGGGAGGCGAGATCGTGCAGATACCGCTTGTGGGTGTTCCAGCGGAGCACGCGGGCCGGGTTGAGCAGGGGAGTAACGGCCTCGACGCGCTCGGCCCAGGCCAGGAACTCCGCGAGCCGCGTGGTGTAGTCCCACGTGGTGCGGATGAGCACCGCGTCGAAGGAGGCCCAGTCGACGCCGGGGTCGCTCCAGACCGCCGGGGGCGCCTCGACCCCGAGCTGCGCAAAGGCCTCGCGGAGCGGCGTCTCGTCGGGGATCAGGTCCGGCAGGTTCGCGCTGGTGGCGAGGGCGATGCGCATGAGAAGCGCACCTTACCGGCAGGGTTGGCCGGGCCCGTCAATCCCCGTGCTTCTGCCGCAGCCGCGCGCTCAGGCGCAGGATCAGGTGGGCCCGCTCGAACTCATCGACCCAGTCCCGGAGCGTGGCCGCGACCTCATCCGGAGGCGTCTCCGCGCCGGGGAGGGGGCAGGCCGCGCCGAGGTGCTTCGCCGCCACCGCGCGGTAGCGGCTCAGCGTGCGGTCGCCCATCAGGCCGATGAACTCGTGGTCCTCGGCCATGAAGATGGCGGTGGGCACGCGCAGCCCGCCGCAGATCTTGATCCGCTCGGCGAGGTCCGCGTGCTTGTCCCGGTCGACGATGCGCAGATCGACCGAGGGCGAGGCCTGAGCGATGCGCGCGAGCATGGGAACCTGCGCCGAGCAGTCGCCGCACCAGATCCCGCTCGAGACCAGCACGGGCATCCGCCGTGTGAAGCCGCCGACGAGGGCTCGCTGGTCGGGCGCGAGATGGATGCGCTCCAGCGCCTTGGCCCACGACTCCCGCTGGGCGGCGCTGCCCGTCGCGACGTACTCGTCGTACGTCAGCCCCCGTTCGAAGTGGGAACGCAGAAGATCAGCGGTGAGCATGGTTGATTCGATGCCGGCGTCGCGGCTCAGTGCCGCTCCTGGTCGTTCTGGGGGGCCAGGGGGAAGGGCGCCGCCGGGCGGCCGTTGATGGTCGTGGCGCCCTGCATGAACATCGCCGAGTTCTTGACGAAGTCGTAGGGGAAGTTGAGCGCCGGCCTGCTCGCCTCGTCGAGGGCCCTGGTCTGCTCGGAGGTCAGGGCGACCTTGAGCGAGTCGAGGTTGGAGCGGAGCTGGTCCATGGTTCGGGCCCCGATGATCGTGCTCCCCACGCCCGGGCGCTGGCGGACCCACGCGAGCGCGACCTGGGCCGCGCCGGTGTTGGCCTCGCGCGCCACCCGCTGCACCACCTCGAGAATCCCCCACGCCCGGTCGGTGAGGTGCTTGGTCACCCACTCTCCGCGCTTGGCCTCCTCCGCGGTCGGCGGCTTGCCCTTCTGGTACTTGCCCGTCAGCACGCCGCCCTTGAGGGGCGACCAGGGCGTCACGCCCAGCCCGAGTTCCTCGGCCATGGGGATCAAATCGCCCTCGACGGTGCGCTCGAGCAGCGAGTACTCGATCTGCAGCGCGATCAGGGGAGACCAGCCGCGGAAGTGGGCGATGGTCTGGGCCTGGGCGCACTTCCACGCCGGGGTGTCGCTGAAGCCGACGTGCCGCACCTTGCCGGCCTTCACCAGGTCGTCCAGCGCCCTCATCGTCTCCTCGATGGGGGTGAAGATGTCCCAGCAGTGCATCCAGTACAGGTCGATGTAGTCGGTCTGGAGGCGGCGCAGGGAGTGGTGGCACGCGTCGACGATCGCCTTGCGGCCGGCGCCTCCACCGTTCGGGTCCCCCGAGAACATGCCTCCGAAGAACTTGGTCGCGATCACCACGCGGTCGCGCCGCCGCGAGGCCCTCAGGTGATCGCCGATGATCTTCTCGGAGTGCCCTTTGGTGTACATGTTCGCGGTGTCGAGGAAGTTGCCCCCGGCGGCGAAGTAGGCCTCCATGATGTTCACGCTCTCGGCGACGTCCGAGCCCCACCCCCAGTCGGGTCCGAAGGTCATCGTGCCCAGGCACAGGGGCGAGACGCGGAGCCCGGACCTGCCGAGCGTGACGTAGTGGTTGAGGTGCATGGGCATAGGGTAGGTAGGTGGGCCTCACCGTTTCCGAGCCGATGTGGTCACGAGCGGGTCGGCGATCCCGCACTCCGGGCACCGCGCGTCCGGCGGCAAGCCGCGCATGCTGTACCCGCAGCGCTCGCATGGTTGCAGCCTTCGTCGGCGGAATTCTTGTGTTCGTAGCCTGAACGCCCAGAAAAACAGCACGCCGGCGGCAGCGAGCCTGAGCGCCCAGATGGAAGCCATCGGGCGCGCCTCGCTGCCCGTCGGGCCTGGGCCGTAGAGCCAGCGATACCCAAAGTGAATAGCTATGAACTCCTCGGAGCAAGCGAGGAGACAAACCGCAAGGACGCTGTAGGAGCGGGCGCCAATGCCGAGGAGGATCGCCACACAAATGTGGATGACAAACGGGCGGTAGAGGTCCGCGTACCCGAGCCACGACGGATATCGCCTGCTATCGAACATCGCGGCGGCGTGCAAGAGGAAGGTCGTCAGCCAGCCGAGCGCCATGAGCGCGACTGCGCTTCTCATCGCCCACTTCCGAGTCGAGTTCGGGGGGCTCAGCCACCATGCGGCGAGGACCACCGCGAGAGTGGTCAAGCCTAGTGTAGTGAAATTCACATCGTACCAGGCCCAGCCGACGTTCCCGATGATGCGCCACCACGACTCTTCTCGGAAGATGCGAAGGGGCATCGACCGGAACAACGCGAAGATCGGGTCAAACCCCGTCAAGAGCACCCAATTCAGCAACCCAAGCAACCCAACGCCGATTGCCATCCGCCACCGGGTGGCGAACGCTGGCCGTAGCGTCAGCGGATGCAGCGGTGGTCTGTCCGCGGGGAACATCACACAAGTCTCTACGTGCTTCCGTCCCGCGCCTGTTCCGCCAACTTTCGCAGCGCATCAAACGCCTGCATCGGCGTCATCCGCTCCAGGTCCAGCCCCCTGAGTTCCTCCACCACCGGGTGAGGCTCCGCCTTGGGCGCGAAGAGCCTGAGTTGCGGCTCATCCGCCGCCCCGCCCGACCGCGACCTCCGCCGCTCGCCTCCCTCCGGGGGCAACGCCGCGGCCAGGTCAGCCCGCTCGTGCGACACGGTCAGCGATTCGAGGAGGTCGCGGGCCCTCGCGACGACCGGGGCCGGGAGCCCCGCGAGCCGCGCCACGTGCACGCCGTAGGACCGGTCCGACGCGCCGGGCACGATGCGGTGCAGGAAGACAATCTCGCCGGCGCTCCCGGGCTCCTCGCCGGGCCGGCCGGTCGGGGCGCCCGCCCACTCGCGCACCGCGACGTGCAGGTTGCTCACCCGGCCCGGGAGCATCGCTTCGAGTTGGGTGAGTTCGTGGTAGTGCGTCGCGAAGAGCGTGCGCGGGCCGCGCCCGCCGTCCGCCCCCCCGGCCAGGCGCTCGGCGATGGCCCAGGCCAGGGCCAGCCCGTCGAGCGTGCTGGTGCCGCGACCGATCTCGTCGAGCACCACCAGCGACCGCGGCGTCGCGTGGTGCAGGATGTTCGCGGTCTCGGTCATCTCGACCATGAAGGTCGATTGCCCGGCGTGCAGGGCGTCGTCGGCGCCCACCCGGGTGAAGATGCGGTCGACGAGCCCGATCGTGGCGCTCTCCGCGGGGACGAACGACCCGGCGTGGGCGAGCAGCGCGATCAGCGCCACCTGGCGGATGAAGGTGCTCTTGCCCGCCATGTTCGGCCCGGTGATGAGCGCCAGCCGCGCCGCCCCGCCCGACTCCTCGGCCCCGAGTTCGACGTCGTTGGGCACGAAGTCGCTGCCCAGGGTCTGCTCGAGCACCGGGTGCCGCCCCTCGCGGATCACCAGCGCCGCCCCCTCGGTCATCGCCGGCCTGCGCCACCGATTGCGCGCCGCGTGCTCGGCGAAGGAGCGCAGGGCGTCGATCTCCGCCACCGCGGCGGCGTAGCGCAGGATGGTCCGGGCCGCGGCGGCGGCCTGGGCGCACAGGGCGCGGAACAGTTCCTCCTCGCGGGCCAGGGCCCGCTCCCGCGCCGTGGTGACCTTGTGCTCGAACTCGCGCAGTTCCGGCGTGGTGTAGCGCTCGGCGTTCTTGAGCGTCTGCGTGCGGCGGAGCGCCTCGGGGGCCCGCCTCGCCTGGGCCGCGGGGAGCTCGATGTAGTAGCCGAACACGCGGTTGAAGCCGACCTTGAGGCTCGGGAGGTCGAACTCGGCCGCCAGCCGCGACTGGTACGCCGCCAGCCACCCGGTCGCGTCGCGCTGGAGCAGCCGCGCCTCGTCGAGGGCCGCGTCGACCCCGTCCCGGATCAGCCCCCCCTCGCGGAGGTGGGGGGGAGGGGAATCGACGCACCGCGCCGCGATGTCGGCAGCAAGGGGCCCGAGCGAGGCGCCGGTCTCGACCAGTTCCGCGCGCAGCCCCGCGAACGCCGGGGCGTTGCCCAGCGCTTCGATCAGCGCCCCCGAGGCGGACAGCGAGCGGCCCAATGCCGCCAGGTCGCGCGGCGTCGCCCGCCCCAGCGCCGCCCGACCGGCGATGCGGGCCGCGTCCTGCACCGCGCCGAGGGCTTCGCAAACCTCGCGCCGCGTGCGCTGGGCCTCGCAGAGCGTCGCGACGCACGCGTGCCGCGCTTCGATGGCCTCCAGGCTCCGCAGCGGGCGCACCAGCCACTCGCGCAGGAGCCGCTTGCCCATCGGCGTGACGCACGCGGAGGGGCCGGAAAGGAACAGCCCGAGCAGGGAGCCCGAGGCCTCGTCCCTCGCGCCGCCAACGCTCGCCGCGCCCACCCCGGGGCGCATGGTGCGCTCGACCTCCAGCGCCCGGAGCGAGACGCCGTCGAGCGCCAGGTGGGCCGAAGGGTCCTCGCGCCGAGGCGGGGAGAGGTGCGCGAGCGCCGCCGCCCCCGCCTCCGCCCCCGGAGCCTGGGTCTCGCGCAGGTAGCGCAGCAGCGCACCGGCCGCGAGCACGCAGGGCTCATCGTCGCTCAGGCCGAAGCCCGCCAGCGTCGCGACGCGGAAGTGGGCCCGCAGGCACTCCAGCGCTTCCTCGCGCCGGAAGTGCCACGACGGGCGGCCTGTGCCCGTGGCCCGCGCCGCCTCCAGCGCCCGCGCCACCCGCGCCGGCGTCCGGCCGTCGGAGGCCTCGGCGAACGCCACCTCGCGCACCGCGCGGCGCTCCAGTTCCCCGCTCAGGGCCCCGGCCTCGCACTCGAACACCGCGAACGCCCCGGTCGAGAGTTCCGCCGCCGCCGCCGCCACGCGACCGCCGGGCCCGTCCCCCGCGTCCAGGAACACCACCGCCGCCACCGAGTTGGGCCGGTCGTCGCGGAGCAGGGCCTCGTCCACCAGCGCCCCGGGGGTGAGCACCCGCGTCACCGCCCGCTCCACCACCCCCTTGGCGTCTTCCGCGTCCTCGATCTGCTCGCACACCGCCACCCGGTAGCCCTGCTCCAGCATCCGCCGCAGGTACCCCTCGGCGGAGTGGTACGGCACCCCGGCCATCGGCACGCCGGGCGTGCGCTGGGTCAGCGTGATCCCCAGCGCCCGATGCGCCGTCAGCGCATCCTCGTCGAACATCTCGTAGAAGTCGCCCATCCGGAAGAAGAGCACGCACCCCGGGTGCATCGCCTTGAACCTGGCGTACTGCCGCATCGCCGGCGTGTCGCGCCCCGCGCCCGCCTTGAACGCCGGCGCCGAGGCCGGCGCGGCATCGCCCTCGGGCCCGGCGTCCAGGATCAGCCTCAACGGCGGCGTGGCGGTCGCGTCCCGGGTGGTCATCGCGTCGACGAGACTACCATCGCAAAAACGCCGCGGGCCCGGAGGCGAGTCCGGGCCCGGCGACTTTTCGTCAAGTGGAGCGGAAGAGGATCGAACTCTCAACCTCGTCGATGCGACCGACGCGCTCTCCCAATTGAGCTACCGCCCCAGGTTGTTCCCGCCTCGCGTCCTGCCCTTGCAGCATCCGATCGCGGGTCGGCCAGTATATCGGCTGTCCCCGCCCCCGGCTGTCCCTCGCCCCCCCTTCGGCCGCACGCCAAGGATCACCCATGCCCGGCCCCCTCGTTCGCGCCGCGATCCTCGCCGCCGCTCTGGGCGCAGCCGCCCTTGCCGCGCCGCCGCCCCCTCCGGACACCCCCTCGACTCCCGGCGAGCGGGCCCCCCCGGCCTCGATGTCGGCAATGCGCGTCGCGGTCTCGATCCCGCCCCTGCTCGGCTTGGTGAAGCCATTGCTCCCGGCCGGATCGACGATCGAGCCGATCCTGCCGCCGGGGGTCTCCGAGCACGGCTTCGAACTCTCCCCCGGCGCGGTGAACCTGATCTCCCGCGCCGATCTTGTTGTGCTCGTCGGTCTCGGCCTCGAGCCGCAGATCGAGAAGGTGCTCTCCAACCAGCCGCGCGAGGGCCGCTTCGTCCTCCGCTTCGCCGAGAGCGTCAACCTCGAGCCCCCCGGCGACCACGACCACGAGCACGCCGACGACCACGACCACGCCCCCGCCCCCGGGAGCGCCGACCCCCACCTCTGGCTCGACCCCATGCTCGCCGGCAAGTTCGTCGCCGACCTCTCGACCTCGCTCATGGAGATCCTCAAGCAGCGCGGCGGCCTGCGCTTCGACGACCTCGCCCCGCTCAAGTACGCCACCGCCGAAACCAAGATGCGCATCAACGACCTCGACCTGCGCTACCGCGAACGCCTCGAACCCTTCAAGGGCCGCGCCATCGTCACCGACCACAACGCCTTCGCCCGCCTGGCCTCCCGCTACGGCATCGAGATCCCCGCCGTCATCCGCGCCACCCACAGCGAGCCGACCCCCGCGGCCCTCGCCACGATCGCCTCGCTCATGCGCGAGAAGAAGGTCGCCGCCGTCTTCTCCGAGCCGCAGACCAGCCCGGCAATCGCCAAACGCCTGGGCGAACTCGCCGGGGTCCCCGTCCTCACCCTCGACCCATTGGGCGACGGCGACTGGTTCGCGATGATGGACAAGAACCTCGACGCGCTGGAGCAGGGGCTGAAAGGGAAGTAAGCCGGCGTCCTCGGGCGGCAGGCCCAGCCTCCGCCGGGCATGTTTTCCACCCTCTCCCCTCGTGGGAGAGGGTCGCCACGAAGTGGCGGGGTGAGGGTGCATCGGGTGGCATGCCCGGTCTCCGCCGGGCATGCGCCTTCCGCTCCCGCACGGTCGCAACTCGCATCTGCCCCGAAATCGCGTGCGTGGTCGGAAGCGGGAACCGATACATCCGAAGGCCGTATGACTGCTTCGATCGGGTGGCGTGCATCCTCCGCGGCAGGCGTGGCAAGGGAGGTGTCGGATGGCGTGGAACAGAGGAATCCCGGGGAGTGTCGTCGCCGTGTCCGCGATGGCGATGATGTGCGCTGCCGCG
>CANJRL010000003.1 GCA_947476675.1 Phycisphaerales bacterium | reverse complement strand
CGGTCGCGCTCGCCTCCCCGGAGGGCGGGCTCGCCGGATTCGCCCGGGTGGTGTCCGACAGGGCGACGTTCGCGTGGCTGTGCGATGTGGTTGTGGTCGAATCGCACCGGGGCCGCGGCGTGGCCTCGATGATGATCCGCGCGCTGGACGCCCACCCTGACCTGCAGGGTCTTCGGCGGTGGTGCCTCGCGACCCGCGATGCGCACGGGCTCTACGAGCGGCACGGCTATGCGCCGGTCGCGCCGAACGCCTGGATGGAGCGGAAATCGCCGCCGGCCCTCTGGCAGGCGCCCGGCGGTGACGCGTAATCGCGAGATGCTTCCGCGGCGCGGGGGCTGTCGGTCAGCGCATCGGCATCATCAGGTCCGCGGCCATCTGCTCGTGGGGCCGGAGGACGGGGGGCGTGGTGTCGAGCAGTTTGCGCACGGAGGGAGTCTGCATCTGCCCGCGCGCCGCCTCGGCCATCTGAATGAGGTCGCGGGGCCCCTGGGTCATGAGTTCGGACAGCCCGCGATGGCGGCTGCGGCTGCGACAAACAGAGTGGCGACGAGGCGCCTGCTCATGATCAACGCTCCTTGCGCGGCGTGAACAACGCGAGAAGGCTCGCGCTCCGGGTGAAGCCTTCATGCAACCACGGCGGAAAGAGGGGGAATGTTTGCGTGCTGGGGGGATCGCGCCCGGCCGCTCAGGGCTTGGCCGCGGTCAGGTCGACCACCGTCGCGGTCATCGCGAGGATCGCCTTGATCATTCCCTCGCCCGCGATCAGGCCCGAAGAGACGGGGATGGTGTACTTCTCCGCGGCTTTCCTGGAGGCGATCGACCACATCCAGGCGAGGATCGCGCCGATGGCGAAGGCCAGGGAGTTGGCGAAGGGCATGATCCACGAGAGTCCCAGGCCCATCGCCGAGGGGAAGAACTTCCGGGCCCCGCGAGGCAGGGCTCGCTCCGCCAGGGGCATGGCGACGCCCAGCAGGGCGCCGATGAGGATCGCCCAGCGAGCGCTCACGGGGAGGTTGTGCACGCCCTCGGTGAGCAGCCGGGCGACGGCGACCCACTGCTGCGTCGAGGGCAGCGGGTACTTCTCCAGCGCGGCCTTGTCCGGCACCATCAGGTACCACGCGGGGACGATGGCCAGCGTGCCGAAGAACACCCCGATGAACTGGGCGATGAACTGCCTGCGGGGGTTGGCGCCCAGGAGGTAGCCGGTCTTCATGTCGGTGAGCAGGTCGGCGGAGGCGGAGGCGGAGTTGGCGGCGACGCCGGCCGAGGCGAGGTTGTGCACGACGTTGCCGGGGGAGAGCACGCCGAAGAGCAGCTGCATCACCTTGCCCATGGCGCCCATGGGGGTGGTGTCGGTCTCGCCGGTGGCGCGGCTCGCGACCATGGAGAGGACGAAGGCCATGGCGATGGCGATGACGCCGAGCCATGGGGCGATGTCGAAGGCGAGCCACTGCACGAGGATCATGCCGATCGAGATGGGGACGAGCCCCCCGACGAGCCAGCCGACCGGCACCTCCACGCTGTCGGCGCCGCGTCCCGGGGCGGGGCTGCTCTTCTGGAAAATGCCGCTGAACGCGCGGCCGACGGTGCGCCATTGCAGGGCGACGGCGGCCAGGCTGGAGAAGACCATGAGCGCTGTGCCGCCCCAGAGGGACCAGTGCACGATCTGGAAGACCTGCCCGCCGCCGTTGGTCTTGATGGAGCGGACGAGTTCCGGGTCGAGCGGCGAGACGACCGACTGGATGTTGGGCTCGAAGCCGGCCGCGCCGTCGAGCCCGATGAGCCAGGGGCCGACGACGAAGTACAGCAGGCAGGAGCCGGCGATCATGGTGATCGAGACGCGGAGGCCGACGATCATCCCTGCGGCGATGAGCAGGCCCGAGGGCTCGAAGCCGAAGCCGGGGAGTTGCAGGCCGCCCCTGTCCGCGATCCGGCCGTCCTGCGCGACCCTGAAGAGGCCGGCCTCGGGGACGAGTTCGGGGAGGCGGATGTCGAAGATCGTCGCCTTGATCGCGTTCATGGCGCGGTCGAGGAAGGCGAGCGTGCCCTCGCCGGTGTTGATGATGCCGATGACGACGCCGGCGAGCAGGGCGATGATGAGCGAATAGGCCTTCTGCATCGCCTCCCTGCCCTCGGAGTAGAGGCTGCGCAGCGTCTCGGCGGCGGCGATGCCCGAGGGGAAGGGGAGGTTCTCGACGTTGATCATCTGCCGCTTGGTGGGGACGGCGACGAAGACGCCCAGGGCCGCGGTGCAGAGCACGAACAGGGTGACGGCGGAGACGGGCATGACGTCCCAGGTCTTGAGGTTCACCCCGGCCTTCTCGCCCTTGAGGATGAGGAGGGCGCCGAACATGGTGGCCATGGTTGCGCCGGTGGAGTAGCCGGCGGCGGAGGCGGTGGACGCCATGCAGGCGTTCTCGAGGATGCTCATCTTCGAGACCCGCCCGCCGGAGAAGGCGCGGACGAGGTTCCAGATGACGTAGGACATCACGCAGGCGGTGATGGCAACGCCGAAGAGCCAGCCGACCTTGAGCGCGGTGTAGAGGTTCGACGCCGACATGAGCATGCCGAGGACGCCCCCCATGGCCACAGCGCGGAACGTCAGTTGGGGCATGCGGTCGCCCTGGTAGACGTGCTTGCGCCAGTGCGCCTCGCGCTCCTCGTGGGTCGCGTCGGGGGGGAGCGTGGGGACGCCCTCGGTCAGCATGGACAGTCCCGGCGCATCGTCGGGGCGTTTCTCGGCGGCCATAGGGCCTCCTGAGCCGCGATCGGGGGCGCCGCGGCGTCGACCGCGCGGGCGACGGCGGCGCTCACCCGCGCCGCATGCATGCGCCAACGCCGGGGATTACCGTAGCGACCCCTCCCCCGGGGCACAAGGGTTTCCGCGGGGGCTGACCCCGCCGCCGCGCACCCGGTCGTCCCCGTGCAACGAGCCACCGCCCGCCAATACGCCCTGCTCGCCTCGCTCGCGCTGCTGCTCGCGGCGGCGCTGCTGCAGCCCATCGCGCTCACCCTTCGAGGCGGGTTCGCGGAGGACATCGTGACGCGCGAGGGCTTCACGCTCCGGCACGTGGCCACCGTGTTCCGCGACCCGGTGACGCGCGAGGGCCTGATCAACGCGCTGCTGATCGCCTCGGCGACGACCGCGCTGGCCACGCTCATCGCGCTGCCTCTGGCCTACGCCTCGGCGCGGTACCGGTACCCATTGAAGGGGCTGTGGAGCGCCGCGGTGCTGGCGCCGCTGATCCTCCCGCCGTTCGTGGGGGCGATCGGCGTCCGGGCGGTGCTGGGGCGCTCGGGCGCGGTGAACGCGCTGCTGGGGTCCGACCTTGACATCCTCGGCGCGCACCGGGCATGGGGCGTGGTGGTGACGCTGGCCCTGAACCTGTACCCGATCGTCTACCTCAACGCCGTCGCGGCGCTGGCGAACCTGAACGCCTCGCTCGATGAGGCCGGGCGCATCTTCGGAGCGTCGGCGTGGAGACGGTTCTTCGCCATCACGCTGCCGCTGATCCGGCCGGGGCTGTTCGCGGGGGGGTCGATCGTGTTCATCTGGGCCTTCACGGAGCTGGGCACGCCGCTGGTGTTCGACTACTACGCGGTCACCTCGGTGCAGATCTTCAACGGCATCAAGAAGATGGACGCCTCGGTCGAGCCGTACGCCCTGACCGCGGTGATGCTCGCGTTCTCGGTCGCCATGTACGCCCTGGGCAAGGTCGTGTTGGGCCGGTCCGGCTACGCGACCGGCGGGCGGGCGTTCGTGGCGTCGAGCGAGCGGCGGCTGTCGCCGCTGCCCGGGGCGGCGGTGTCCCTGGGCTTCCTCGCCGTGTGCGGGCTGGCGCTGATCCCGCACATCGGCGTGACACTGACGGCGTTCGCGAAGCCCGGCGCCTGGTACCGGTCCGTGCTTCCCGAGGCGTGGACGGCGCACAACGTCGCGGAGGCGCTCGGACATCCGCTCGCGTTCGGCGCGATCCGCAACTCGCTGCTGCTCGCGGGCGCCGCGGCGGTCGTCGACGTGATCCTGGGCGTGGCCATCGGCTACCTCGTGGCGCGCACCAGGGTGCGGGGCAGGGGCGTGCTGGATTCGCTCGCGATGCTCCCCCTCGCCGTGCCCGGCCTGGTCCTGGCGTTCGGGTACGTGGCGATGTCGCTCAACTGGCCCTTCGGCAAGGGCCACCCGCTCGAGGGCTGGGTCGATGTCGTCGGCGCGAATCCGAACCCGATTCCCCTGCTCGTCATCGCGTACGCGGTGCGGCGGCTGCCGTACGTGGTGCGGGCGACGGTCGCCGGGCTGCAGCAGATCCCCGTGGAACTGGAGGAGGCCGCGCGCACGTTCGGGGCGTCGGCGCTCGGCGCGTTCCGCAAGGCGGTGCTCCCGCTCATCGCCGCCAACCTGCTGGCCGGCGGGCTGCTGGCGTTCTCCTTCGCGATGCTCGAGGTCTCCGACTCGCTCGTGCTGGCCCAGCAGGAGCAGCACTTCCCCATCACCAAGGCGATCTACTCCTTCGCCGAGCGCCTGGGCGACGGGCCGGGCATCGCCAGCGGCATGGGCCTCTGGGGCATGCTCCTCCTCGCGACCACGCTGGCCGGTGTGAGCGTGCTGCTGGGCAAGAAACTCGGCGCGGTGTTCCGCGCCTGAGGGTCAATATCCCGCTTCGCGCGCACGCCGCGTCACCTCGCGGTACCGCTCGCGGAAGAAGGCGGTGTAGGCCATGCGCAGGTCGGTCTCGCGCCGGGGGTCGCGCCAGTCGTCGCGGATGACCTTGAAGTTGGCCTCGGCGAACGGCGCCGTGGCTCCGTCCTTCAGTGGGTGGGGGGGCATGGCGTAGAAGATGGCGTCGAGTTCGGCGAGGAGGGACGGGTCGGCGTGGGCCGCCGCGGCGCGCCCCATCGCGTCCCACGCCTCGCGCATGTCGGCGTGGATGTCGATGGCGAAGGCGCTGAACATCGGGATGACGAGGGGGCGCCATCCCATGAGCGGAGCCTTGGAGACGATCTCGAAGGGCCGCAGGTCGCGGTCGACGAAGCGGTCGCGGAACTTCTCGTACATCGAGCGGCGGACGGGCATGCGGCGGAGTTCGAACTTGTCCGGGCCCCAGTCATACTGCAGCGCGTCATCGCTGACCGGGTAGCCGGTATCGAGCGCGAGCCCGGAGTGCTTCTTGAACTGCCACAGCGCCTGGCCCTGCTCGCTGAGGGCGAAGCGGACGAACTCGAGCGCCGCTTCGGGGTTGGGCCCGCCGCGGAGGATCGAGATGGGGTCGGAGTCGATGAACACCATGCCCGGCGGGTCGACATAGCCGAGGCGCGAGCCCTCGGGCTTCTGCCCGGGCTTGAGCAGCGACTGGCTCTGGTAGCGGCCGTAGAACTCGAGCACGGGGCCGGCGGCGGCCTCGCCGCTGCTGATCTCGAGCGGGGGCTTGAGGGAGGTGTTGGCGAAGAAGCGGGCGTTGGCGGCCATGCCTCGGAGCACGCGCCAGCCCTTCTCCCAGCCGTAGGCGTTCAGGATGGAGTCGTAGGTCGTGGCGACCGAGCCGGATTGGCGGGGGTCGGTCATGGCCAGGCGCCCGGCGTAGCGGCGGTCGGTGAGGTCGTCCCACGTGGAGGGCTCGGGGACGCCGAGTTCGCGGATGACGTCGCGGTTGAAGCCGATGCCGAAGGCGGTGAGGGCGGCGCCGAGCCAGAACTTCTGGGGGTCGTGCAGCACGCCCTGGCCGATGCGGTTCTCCGGGAAGATCTCCTTGAGTTCGTCGTCGGTGAGGCGCGCCGGGACGGACATGGGCACGGCGGCGCGGAGCGGCTTGCCGTCGGGGCCGGTGGCGGCGAGTTCGACGCTGACGCCCTTCTTGACCACGTCGTGCTCGTAGGCGCCTCCGCCGAAGAGGATGTCGTAGGGCATGGCGCCGGGGTCGCAGGCCCCGTCGGGGGCGATGGCCCCGCCGCGGACCGCGCGGATGTACTGGGATTCCAGGAGTTTGCGGATCTCGCTGGTGCCGCCGGGGGCGCGCCAGTCGACGGTGACGGTCGGTCCGTCGTGGGTCTGCGCCCACCATCGCTCGAATGCGAGGCCGAACTCGTGGCGTATCTGCTCGTTGTGGGGCGTGATGATGACGAGGCGGGCGGGGGCGCGGCCGGCGCGCGCGGGGGCGGCTCGCTCGGCGCCGCGGGCGAGGAAGGGGGCCGCGATCAGAGTTGCGAAGGCGGCGGCGAGGAGAGCGGCGCGGAGGAATCGCATGGGAGAGATGATGACGCGGTGAGGCGGGCGGCGCCGGAGGGCCGGCGTTTGTGCGGCGGGCCGACCCTCGGGGAGTCGCGTGATGTGGCTCGCGTCAGGCGGGCGATTGGGCGGCATTGCCTGCGGGGCGATGTCTTTGCGCATGCTTAACAGAGAGTCAGGTGGAGCGGATTCGACTGGGGCGATCGGGGGGCTATGCTCTGGATCCCGGTTCTCCACGAATGCCAGCGATCGTTCCCAGAAGGATCCGAAATGAGGAATTTCACCGTCGCCATCTTCCTCGTCCTCGGATCGTTCGGAAGCGCCCAGGCTCAGGAATGCCCCGCGAGAGTGCCATCCGGGATGACACCAAGGTGCGGAATGTTCGTGGGATACACCGCACAGTGGCTAGGCAAGTCGCAATCCGGCCCGTTCTCCACGGCATGCTGCGCTGTGGCGTTCGGTGCAGACCCTTGCGGGAATTGCCCCTTCGGCATCGCTTCAGAATGTAACTCGAATGCCGCAGGCGGTTCGGAAGCCGCAGCGGGCGCTGGCTCATGCGGCGAGGCCCCGGACGCCGGTTGTTCCGGGCAGGCTAGTTACCTTTCACGATGTGGCGTCTTTGCCTCGGGCCACCAGGTCCTAGACTTTGAATCGCAGGGCTGTTGGGTTCCTCCCAATGGACCGATTGCCTTGGGAATCGCAGGTGGCTCTGTGAGCACTGGCGGTTCGTACACGATCGATCCGCAGATGCCCGGTGACCCGGAGCCCGGAGTTGTCCTTAGGGCACGTGTGATTGTTGGACCCTGTGCTTCGCTGCTCGATGTGCCTGGAGTCACTAGCGATTCCATCCGTCGGATCGTCGTCTCGCTCGGTGGCGCTCGAATGGCCTACACTTCGGCACCACGCGCGGTCGCGCCCTTGTTGTCAGGCTTGACGCAGACAGCGTTCAACGAGTGGTCAGGCAACGTCGTCGTCAGCGTCCCTGCTCCTGGAAGTGTCAATCTCACCCCTTCGGTCGTCGCGGGCAATGACAAGACTTTCGATGCAAACGGAGACAATCGGTTCACACAGGCGGATATCACGTGGCTCCACCAGCGGATTGGCCAGCCTGCGTCGGGCGCGCTCTCCCGGTGGGATTACAACCTGAGCGGAAGCATCGACCAGTTTGACGTTGATACGCTTCAGGGCTTTCTGGACGCTGGCCTCGGTTCGGGCTCCTTCGGTGATGGGAACAGCGACGGTGTCGTGGATTGCCGTGACCTCGCGTTGCTGCGAGCGCAGTTACCTCTGAAGCGCATGGGTGAGGTTGGATACGCGATTTCCCTTGACAGCAACCTCGATGGCGCACTTGACGCTACTGACGAGTCTGCCATGCTGGCTGTTTACACTCCATTTGCCGGTGATACGAACGACGACTTGATTGTGAACTTTGCCGACCTCAACCTGGTGCAGAGCGCGTATGGGACTTGCAATGGTCAGCCCAACTGGAATGCGCGTGCAGATGTCAATCGCGATGGCTGCGTGAATTTCTCCGACATCGCTATTATCCTCGCGAACTACGGCATGTCTTGCCAGTAACGGATGGTCATGAACCGAGGCAAGATACTGCTGCTCGTCCTCGGTCCTATAGCGCTGATTGCGAGTCTCTACTTCGCCTCGGGCGGGCCGGGCTCGGTGTCGGTGAACAGCACGATTCAGGTGGTGGACGTGACGACGGGGAAGATCTCGAGGCTGAAGACCGGCAAGGGGCTGTTCCTTCCGGCGGCGAACGAGGAAGGGCAGGTTGTTCTCTTCCCGGTGACGAAGGACGAGTCGGGAAAGTGGATGGTTCCTGAGACGTACCGCGACGCGCTCAGGCAATCGTTCGGCAAGGATCCGCGGCTGAAGGTCGATCTCGAAACATTTGTCGTTGCCGCGTCGTAGCACGGAGCGCTCATGGAGACCGTCATGGATGCACGGAAGAAAAGGATCATGGACCTTCGCCGGGGGCCCCGCGGGTTCACGCTGATCGAACTGCTGGTGGTGGTCTCGGTGATCGCGCTGCTGATCGGGATCCTCGTTCCCTCGCTGGGGGCCGCCCGCCGCGAGGCGCAGGCGGTCGCGTGCGCCGCGTTCCAGAAGCAACTGATCACGGGGCTGTCTGGCTTCGTCGGCGACAATCAGGAGCAGATCCCGGGGATTACGACCACGGGCCTGCCCATCGCGAATTTCGCCGACATCCGTGACGCCTTGAAGTGGTCAAGCGAATCTGGGACCCGCCCGGTGCAGAATTTCGACTGGATGTCGCCTTCCGTCGGCGATTCGTTGCCGTCGCAGACCGGACCGCGTTTCCTCGCGATCCTGCGGAACTACCGCTGCCCGAGCCTGAATGTGCAGATCGGCGCGTGGACGGCGGGCCAGTCCGATCCGGGCCGGGACGAGATCGTGCAGGCGCTGTCGCTGGATGACGAACTGCAACCCACCAGTTACTTGATGTCGACGTTCTACCAGTACTCGGGAGGTTCCAACGCCTTCACCGGCACCCGGTATCTACGAGTGGGGCTCTCCGGCGGTCCGGATGGGACTGCCACGCTGCCGCGGAGTTACTTCCCCTTCGTCACACGCATCGGGGAGCCTGCGCGGAAAATCGCCATGTCGGATGGCCTTCGATACTTCGACCCCGCCACCGGCATCGTGGATGTCGACGTGTCGATCAAGGCGTCCGTCTTCGGCTCATTCACCCACGGGGCGATGTTCGTCAAGGACAAGTCCCTTGGGCGCGACGCCGACCTGCCGCGCCGGCGCAACCTGCCTCTGTCCTACCGCCATGGCAAGCTCGAGATGAACGCCGCGTACTTCGACGGGCACGTCGAGCGGCTGTCGGATGACACCAGCCGAAACCCGACATATTGGTTCCCACGCGGGGCGCGGCTGGGGTCGGCGAGCAATCTTGATCCCCGGTGCCTGTCGTACCAACCGGCGTTCTCCCTCGTTGAATGACTCTCGCCGCGCCATTCGCGGCGGGTTCGGTCACCCAAAGAATGTTCCCACTCACTCAGGAGAGATTGAGCATGACTCAGACCGTTCGCACCGTCTCGGCCCTCGCGCTGCTCGGCCTCTGCGCCGGCGCCGCAATGGCCCTCCCGTACGATCCCACCACCTTCGCCGGCACCTACGCCACGACCAAGAGCACGACCGTCGTGCGCGGCACGGCCGGCCCGATCAACAACGTCGTCGTCTACGCTCCCTGGCTGCTCAACTCGACCGACGGCCAGCAGGATTCGTCCGTCGCCGGCGTGGACGCCCAGGGCAATCCGGTCGGCGCCGTGACCACCTTCACCAGCGGCAACCCCCCGCCGCTCAACACGGTCCGGGTTGTGGCGGCGCTCGGCTCGACCCGCGCAGCGTGGCCCGCGGCCGGCGGCTCGAACAACCGCTTCATCGACGAGGGCGCCAACAACCGCTCCGACGCCCTGGGCACGCTGCTGGCCGACGGCACCGCGGTGTGGCGCGCCAACTTCGCCGGCGTTGACCAGAACAACCTGGAGTACCAGGCCCTCCCCATCAACGTGAACACCAACCCCGTTCCCTCCTCGGGCGCCTTCAAGGTGTTCCAGGAGGGCCTCCCCGGCATCACCGGCGACCCCGCGGGCTTCACCGACGTGTTCCTCGGCGTCCCGGGCGCGGACCGCTTCGGCCCCAACAACGACCTCTACACCGCGGTCACCATGTTCGACGCGAACAACGGCCACTGCCCCAGCGGCACGGGCGTCTACCGCAACAACGACAACAACCCCAACGCCCCCTTCTGTGTGTGGCGCCAGGTCAACACCCCGATCCCGACGAACGCGCTGACCAGCGAGACTCGCCAGACCCAGCCGCACATCAAGAAGGTGAACCTCGGCGCGGGCTGCTCCGACGCCCTGTACACCGTCTTCGGCGTCGGCATCACCCCGGGCACGGGCTCGACCACGCCCTACTCCGGCGGCTCGGCTCGCCCTCTGTTCCTGTTCGTCGCCCCGACGCAGAACGTCGCCAACGGCTACACCCTGCCCTACCGCGTGATCCGCGCCGACGGCAACGGGTCTGACCCCACCGTCCCGGCGGACGCCAACTTCCGCTTCATCTCCGCGCAGGCGACCGGCGGCGGCGCCGGCCCCTTCACCGGCGGCATGTTCGACATGAACAGCAAGGGCCAGGTCGTCGCGGTCCGCGAGAACCGCTCCGGTTCGGTCTTTGTCTTCGAGGTCCTCCGCTACGACCCCATCGTCAGCAACTGCCAGATCACCGGGTACAACCCCCCCGTGGTCATCGCCCGCAACGGGCAGGACGGGATCGTCGCCCAGCTGCTCAACACCACCTATGTCTCCGGCCCCCCGGCCGCCGTCATCACCAGCAGCCTGGTTCCCTTCTCCGGCGTCTCGATCGACGACAACGGCAACATCGCGTTCGTCGGCACGACCGAGTCCTTCACCGAGGTCCGCACGGTGAGCGGCACGGGCGCGACCGGCTCCGGCCCGGTGCTCTACGCCTCGACCAACACCCTTTTCTACTACGAGGCCGCGCGCAACAGCCTGCACGCGATCGTCAAGGGCGGGCAGAACGGCGACATCCTGAGCAACATCAACGCCGGCGGCCCGAACCTGGGCATCGGCTTCTTCCCCGTTGACGCCGCCACCGACTCCTTCACCCGCGCGGGCATGAACAAGGCCGGCAACGCCCTGTCCCTGTGCTTCCGCTCCAACAACTACGCCAACGGCGTGTACCTCGGCTCGGGCACGACGGTCCCGGCCGGCTTCACCCCCAGGGGCGGGCTGCTCAACCAGGGCTCCGGCCAGGAGTCGTCGGTGCGCGGCGTGATCCAGATCAAGTTCCCCGGCCGCGCCCCGTGCCCCGGCGATATCAACGGCGACGGCGTCGTCAACTTCAGCGACCTCAACCTCGTGCTGGCCGGCTTCGGCACGACCTACACCTTCACCAACCTCAACCAGGTTCTCGCCGCCTTCGGCCAGAACTGCCCCTGAGGTCCCTGCCTGACGGCAGAGGTTCGCCGACCTGAGTTTTCCAGCGGCGGGGGGCTGACGCTCCCCGCCGTTCTTGTCCGGAGATCGTCCCGTGTCGCCCGAGATGAAGGCGCCGCCGAGCGCCTGGGAGAATGCCGCATGCTGGCTCGCCTGACCCGTGTGATTCTTGCCTCCGCCCTGGTGGCCTGGTTCGGCGCCTCCGGGCTCGCCCAGCCTTTGCGCGTGCGGCTGGTGGAGCTGAACGTGCGCCTCGGCATCGATCCGCCCGGGTCGACCCCCGCGGTCGCGACGGGCAAGTTCCTCACCAACCAGGCGCTGCCCGGCGCCCCGGCGGGCACGAGCGGGCTCAAGCCCGACGTGGTGTGCCTGCACGAGATGACGAACGACTCGGACAACCTGGCGTTCCGGGACCAGTACCTGCCCGGGTACCAGTACATCCGGGTGAACCAGGTGGACGCGGGGGGGAACTTCGCGGTGATGCTGGTGCGGCCCGATTACCAGGTGCTCAACCGTCAGGAGCGGTACATCGGCGGGCCCCGGAACATGCTGCGCGTGACCATGCGCGTCCCCGGCGCCGACCGGCTGCTGACGGTGTACACCGCGCACTTCAAGGCGTTCGGCGACGCGTCGAGCACGTCGCAGCGCCGCACCAACGCCAACTCCTCGGGCATCTTCATCTCCGAGGACATCGCGCTGGGGCTTGACCTCGACGGCGACGGCGTCCGCGAGACCCCGATGGGGTACGTGCTGCTCTGCGGCGACCTGAACTCGAGCAACAACGGGGACGGCTCGCTCAACGGGCTGTTCACCAATGCCAGCACCGGGCAGCCGACCGGCCTGCTCAACCTGCCGGTCGAGAGCCTGCTGGGCCGCATCCTGTCGGGCGACCCCATCATCACCACGTTCCCGCCGGCGTCGCGCCTCGATTACGTGTGCACCACGTCGGCGCTCGCGGCGCGGTTCTCCGCCGCCGGCAACCTGATCTTCACGCAGGACGAGATCAACAACATGGGGTTCGTCTACTACTCGGGCGACGACAGCGGCGTGATGTCCAGCGGCGAGACCAGCGCGACCACCAACGCGTCGGACCACCGCCCGGTGGTGTTCGATCTGCTCCTGGGCCGCACCTGCCCGGACACCAACGGCGACAACGTCGTGAACTTCGCCGACCTCAACGCGGTGCTGAACCAGTTCGGCACGCGGGGCTGGAACCTCTCGGGCGATTTCAACGGCGACGGGAACGTGAACTTCGCCGACCTCAACCAGGTGCTCACCGGGATCGGGACCTCCTGCTCGTGAGTCGGGCGGGGGCCGCCGCCCTGGCCTTGGCGGCCTCCGCCTGGGCGCCGCCCGGCTTGGCGCGCCCGTCGGCGGTCCGGGTGGCGACGTTCAACCTCGAGGACGTGCGGCCCGAGCACGTGGCGACGCGCGACGACCCGCGGCTCAAGCGGCTGGCACTCGTCATCCAGGCGCTGCGGCCTGACATCATCCTGCTCAACGAGATCGCGCCGGAGCAGGCCGATGGCGCGGCGCGGGCGCGGCCGGAGCGCACGGCGCGGCTCTTCGCCGAGCGCTACATCGGGGACGTGCAGGACGAGCGGATCCGCCCCGTGTTCTACAACGCCTTCGCGACCGCCTCGAACACGGGGGTGCACTCCGGGCTCGACCTCGACCGCAACGGCGCGATCGACGCGAAGCCCGGGAGCCGCGACTACGGCGGGGATTCGCTGGGCTACGGCGAGTTCCCCGGGCATTACGGCATGGCCCTGCTGCTCCGCGAGGGGTTCACGGTGGCGTTCCACGAGATCCGCACGTTCGGCAAGTTCCTGTGGAAGGACATGCCCGGCGCGATCCTGCCCTCGGTCTCCGAGGACCGGCCCGACCGCGGCTGGTACACGCCTGAGATGCTCGCCGTGCTGCCTCTGAGCAGCAAGAACCACTGGGACTTCCCGGCTCGGCTCCCGTCCGGCGCGGTGGTGCATCTGCTGTGCAGCCACCCGACGCCGCCGGTGTTTGACGGGCCGGAGGACCGCAACGGGCGGCGGAACCACGACGAGATCCGGCTGTGGGCGGACTACATCGGTGGCGCGCCGTACGTGAAGGACGACCGCGGGAAGGCGGGGGGGCTGGACCCGGCGGCGCACTTTGTCATCCTGGGGGATCTGAACGCCGACCCGGCGAAAGGGGACTCGCGCGACAATCCCATCGCGAACCTGTTGTTCAAGTCGGCGCGGGTCAGCGGCGAGTTCACGCCCAGGAGCGTCATCGAGACGCCCCGACTCGAGCCGACCGACACGGCGGCCTTCGGGCTGCGGGTGGACTACGTGCTTCCTTCGCGATCGCTGAAGGTCCTGGGGGGTGGGGTCCTGCGAGGCCCGGAGGATGTGCCGGCGTTGCCGGACGGGGCGCCGGCGCCCGCCCTGCCGCGGTTCGAGCGGTTCCCGTCGGACCACTTCCCGGTGTGGCTGGACATCGAGGTTCCGGATCCGTGATCCGGCCCTCGGGCCGGCGCGGCGGCCTTGATCGTGCGATGATGGGCCGGTGACCGAGAGCCGGCTGGTCTTCGGGTGCATGACGGGCACGAGCATCGACGCGCTCGACGCGGCGGCGGTCCGCCTGGAGGGGCGGGGTCTGGGCGTGCGGGCGAGGGTGGTCGCGTGCGCGGCGGCGCCGCTGGGAGCGCTGGCGCCGCGCCTGCGGTCGCTGGCCTCGGGCGAGGCGATGACCGCGGGCGAGGCCGCCGGGCTCGCGCGCGATCTCGGGGTCGCGCACGCCGACGCGCTGCTCGGCCTGGCGGGCGCGGCGGGCCGTCCGGACTTTGTCGCGGTGCATGGGCAGACGGTGTTCCACTCGCCGCCGCTCTCCTGGCAGATGCTGAACCCGTGGCCGATCGCGCGGTCGCTGGGCTGCCCTGTGGTGCACGACCTGCGAGGCGCGGATCTGGCGGCGGGGGGGCAGGGGGCCCCGATCACGCCTCTGGCTGATTGGGTGTTCTTCCGCGCCGGCGAGACCCGCGCCGTGGTGAACCTCGGGGGTTTCTGCAACGTGACGATCCTGCCCGGCGGCGCCGAGCCCGGGGCGGTCCTCGGCATGGACGTGTGCGCGTGCAACCACGTGCTCGACGCGGTCGCGCGAACGGCGCTCGGAAGGCCGTACGACAACGACGGCGAGGCGGCGCTGAGGGGGTCGGCGGACTCGGCTGCGGTCCGATCGCTCCGCGATGTTCTGGGCGCGCAGCGGATCGGGGGGCGCTCGTTGGGCACGGGCGACGAGATCGCCGGGTGGGTGAGCGCGTGGAAGAACCGGCTTGCCGCCGAGGATCTCGCCGCGTCCGCGGCGCTGGGGGTCGGCGAGGTCATCGGCGGCGCTGTGGCGGAGCACCGCGCGGCGCTCGTATTGGTGGCGGGCGGGGGGGCGCGCAACGGGGCGCTGGTCTCGGCGCTGAGGCGCGCGGCCGGGGCCCCGCTCCGGCCCACGGACAGCGAGGGCGTCCCGGTCACGCACCGCGAGGCCGCCCAAATCGCGGTGCTGGGCGCGCTCTGCGCCGACGGCGTTGCGATCACGCTCCCAAAAGTCACGGGCGTCCCAGCCCCCGCGCCGATCTCGGGAGCGTGGATCAACACCCGCCCCACGCAGTGAACGACGGCCGCGGCCATCTCCCGCCCGACCGGTCGGGTGTTCTCACCGAGGCGCGGAATCCCCGCTCGATGGGCCTCGACGGGATGTCGGTCGAGGAGTGCGCCGCTCTGCTGAACGCGGAGGACGCGACGGTCGCCTCCGCCGTGGCCCGAGCCCTGCCGGCGGTGTGCGGTTTTATACGCGACGCGGAGGCGCGGCTGCGCGGCGGGGGGCGGCTTGTGTATGTGGGCGCGGGGACGTCGGGCAGGCTCGGGGTGCTCGACGCGAGCGAGTGCCCGCCGACGTTCCAGACGCCGCCGGACCTCGTCGTCGGGCTGATCGCCGGGGGGGACGCGGCGCTGAGGCGATCGAGCGAGTCGAGGGAAGATGACCCGGACGGGGCGCTCGCCGACCTCGACGCGATCGGGCTGAAGGCGAAGGACGCGGTGCTGGGCATCGCGGCCGGGGGGACGACGCCGTACGTCCTCGGAGGGCTCCGCATCGCGCATGCGCGCGGCTGCGTGACCGGCCTGCTGACCTGCGCGAACCTGGCCCAGCGCCCCGCGGGCATCGGCCACCTCATCGAGGCGCTGACGGGCCCCGAGGCGCTCACCGGGTCGACGCGGCTGAAGGCCGGGACGGCGACCAAGATGATCCTCAACACCGTCTCGACAACGCTCATGGTCCGGCTGGGCAAGTGCTACGAGAACCTGATGGTCGACCTGCGGGCGACCAACGAGAAACTCCGGGACCGCGCGGCGCGGATCGTGTCGGAGATCACCGGCGCCTCGCGCGAGGAGGCCTTCGCCCTGCTCGACGCCGCCGGGGGCTCGGCGAAGACGGCGGTGGCCATGCGGCGCCTGGGTGCGGATCGTGATCGCGCCGAGGCGGCGCTGGATCTCGCCGGCGGGAACCTCCGCGCCGCCCTCGAGAGCGCCCCCCGATGACCGCGCCGGGCCCCGCACTCAACGCCGTCGACTGGTCCGTGCTCGGCGGCTACCTCCTGGCGATGCTGGGGATGGGCGCCTACTTCGCCCGGCGCCAGAAGAACCTCGGCGAGTACTTCCTCGCGGGCAACCGCATCCCGGTCTGGGCCGCCGCGATCTCGATCGTCGCGACGTCGGTGTCCGCGGTGACCTTCATCGGCGCGCCGGAGGACGCGTACAGGGGGAATCTGACCTACCTCTCCCTGAACATCGCGGGGTTCATCGCCGTGGCGCTGGTCGCGATCTTCTTTGTGCCCGTGTTCTACCGCGAGAAGGTGACGAGCATCTACCAGCTGATCGGCGCCCGCTTCGGCCCCGGGGCGCAGCGGTGGTGCAGCGGCGCCTTCATGCTCGGGCGGGTCCTGGCCTCGGGGGCCCGGCTCTACGTCGCGGCGGTCCCGTTCTCGCTGATCGCCTTCGGCGACCTCGACCCCTCGAATCTCGCGCTCGCCATCGCCGTCGTTGCAACGGTGGCCACCCTCTACACGATGATCGGAGGGCTTCACGCGGTCATCTGGACCGAGGTGCCGCAGACCGTGGTTTTCGTCGGCGCCGCGGCGGTGGCCCTGGCCCTTCTGGTCTCCAGGATCCCGCTCAGCGGCGCCGAGATGCACGCGGCCCTCGCCTCCGCCAAGGCCTCCGACGGCTCCTCGAAACTGACCGTGCTCGACTGGCGGCTCGACGCCTCCTTGCCCTACTCCGTGTGGTCGGCGATGCTCGGCTTCACGCTGTTCAACATGGCGGTCTACGGCGCCGACCAGGACCTCGCCCAGCGCATGCTCACGTGCCGCAGCGCCGTCCGGGGCGCCTGGTCGGCGGTCCTTTCGAACATCATCGGTCTGGGCGTCGCCGCGATGTTCCTCGCGATCGGCCTGCTGCTGTACCTCTTCTACCAGAGGCCCGACCTCATGGGCGGTGCGGCGCCGGCCCCCCCCGGCGATTCGCGCACCGTGTTCCTGCGCTTCATCCTCTCGGAAACCCCCACCGGCCTGCGCGGGCTGATGATCGCCGGCGTGTTCGCGGCCGCGATGTCCTCGCTCGCGTCCGCGGTGGCCGCGATGGCTTCCACCGCGGTGGTCGACTTTTACAGGCCGCTGCGGCCCGGGCGCAGCGAGGCGCACTACATGAGGGCCTCGCGGATCGCGGTCGGCGCGTGGGGGGCGATCCTGGCCGCGTTCGCCCTGGTGTGCGTGGCGTGGCAGCAGAACTCGGGCGCGGGGCTGCTGCAGTTCGCCATCGGCGTGATGATCTTCGCCTACACCGGGCTGCTCGGCGTGTTCCTGACGGCCCTGTTCACCCGGCGGGGCAACGGTCTCTCGGCGGGCCTCGCGATCTTCGCCGGGTTCGCGGCGGTGCTCGTCATGCGCTTCCCGGCGTGGTTCTCCCTGGAACTGCCCGCGCTCTCGTCGGGATGGCAGATGCTGATCGGCTCGGCTCTGGCCTTCGCGGTCTGCGCGGCGGGCCGGCCGACACCCTCCGGGGCGCGCGCGTGATCGACGGCGCGGCGCGAGACCGGCTCATCGCCCGCATGCTCATGGTGGGCGTCCGCGGCGCCTCGGAAGACGACCCGGCGCTGCGCGCCGATCTCGATGCGTGCCGCGATGCCGGCTGCGCGGCGGTGATCCTGTTCGATGTCGACCTCCCCGCCATGTCGGCGCTGACGGGCGCCGGCGTGACGCGCGATGAGGCCAAGGCGAGAGCGGTTCGCAACATCCTCGGGCCGCGTCAGACGGGCGCGCTGACCGAGCATCTGAAGCGTTTTCTCGGTGACAGCGCGATCGTCGCGGTGGACCAGGAGGGGGGCGATGTGGCGCGGCTGTCGCGGGCTCGGGGGTTCCCGTGCACGCTGTCGGCGGCGGGGTGCGCCGCACTGGACGAGAGCGGGCGGCGATCCGAGGCCGCGGCGCTAGCGCGCACCGTCGCCGACGCCGGGTTCACGCTCAACCTGGCCCCGTGCGTGGACCTGGCGCTCAACCCCGCCAACCCGATCATCGCCGGGAAGCGTCGCGCCTACGCCGCCCACCCCTCCCTGGCGGCGGCGTGCGCATCGCTCGTCGTGGAGGCGCATCGTGCCGCCGGCGTGGCGTCGTGCCTGAAGCACTTCCCGGGGCACGGCTCATCGACCGCCGATTCGCACCTGGGCTTCGCCGACATCACGCAGACGCACTCTCCCGAACTCGAGTGGGCGCCATACCGGATGATGTTCGACGCGCTCGGTCGGTCGGCTGTCGCGGTCATGACCGGGCACGTCCACCACCGGCTCTTCGACCCCGATCACCCGGCGAGCCTCTCGCGCGCGTGGACGACGGGGGTCCTGCGCGAGCGGCTGGGGTTCGAGGGCCCGGTCGTCGTCGATTCGCTCGACATGGGGGCGGTGACTGGGCGCTACGCGCCGGAGGAGGCGCTCGTGCTCGCGATCAACGCGGGGGCGGATGTGCTCCTCGATTGCAACAACGCGCCGGGCGATCCCCGCGCCTGCCCGGCCCCCGCGATGCACGAGGCGGTGGCCCGGGCCGTGACCGACGGCCGCGTGGTGGGGGGGATCGAGAGGCTTGCCCTCAGCGCCGCCCGCATCGAGGCGACGCTGGTCGGGCGGCCGCGGGCCTGAGGCTCACTCCGGCGCGGGGGAACGCCGCAGGTGCTCGACGAAGTGCTCCGCGACGCGCGAGTAGAGGCGGCGTGTGACGAGGGGATCGGGCACCATGTGGGTAAAGCTGGCGAGTGGGAGGAACTCGTGCTGCTTCCCGGCGCGGAAGAGGGCGTCGCTCATCTTGAGCGCGTGCATGAAGTACACGTTGTCGTCCGCAGTGCCGTGGGCGATGAGCAGGGGTCGGCGCAGGTCCCTTGCCCAGGTCGCGACGTTGCCGTCGCGGTAGCCCGAGGGGTTGCTCTGCGGCGTGCCGAGGTACCGCTCGGTGTAGTGGGTGTCGTAGTCCTCCCATGCGCACACGGGCGCCCCTGCAACGGCGGCGTGGAAGACCCCCGGCTCGCGCATGATCGCCATCGCCGAGAAGTACCCCCCGAAGGACCAGCCGTACACGCCGACGCGCGACAGGTCCATCTCCGGGAACCGCGCGCCCAGGGCCCGGAGCGCGGCGACCTGATCCCCCAGCGGCACGGTCACAAAGTCGTCCTTGATCGCCCGCTCCCACGCGCGCCCCCGGCCCGGTGTGCCTCGCCCGTCGGCGGAGACAACGATGAAGCCGTGGTCCGCGTACCACTGGTCGAGCAGGGCGGTGCGCGAGGCGGTCGACACCACCGCCACCCCCGGCCCGCCGTACACCGAGAGGATGACCGGGTACCGCTTCGAGGGCTCGAAATCCCGCGGTCGGATCACCGAGGCCTTGTGCGTTCGGCCCTCGATCGAGAGGTCGACAAACTGCATGCGCGGAGCGAACGGCGGGCGCTCGCTCACCGAAGCGATGGCCCCCGCCTCGCTCCCATCGGCGCGGACGGCGGCCCATCGCGGGGGGCTGTCGAAGCGCTCGTGCGACAGCACGCGCGCGGACGAGTTCTTGGCGAAGACCGCGCCGTGCACGCCCGGCGCGGTCGTGAGCCGCTCGGGCGCGCCGCGCGCCGGGTCCAGCGGCACGCGGTACAGGTGCTGCTCGGTCGTGTCCTCCCCTCCCATCACGTAGGCGTAGCCGGCGCGCTCATCGAGCCCCGCGAGGCCCTCGCGGTAGTTGATGTTGGCCCCGCAGAGCGTGCGGAGGTGCGATCCGGCACGGTCGCGGAGTTCGAGTTCCCAGGAGCCGCTGCGCTCGGTGGACCACAGGAACCCCGCCCCTCCCTTGAGCCACTTGGGGAAGGCGTGATCGAGGTTGAGCCATGCCGCGTCGCGCTCCACGAGAAGTTGGCGCGTCTCGCCGGTCCTGGGGTCGACTTCGAGCAGGGTTTGCTCGGTCTGCTCGCGGTTCTGCACCAGGATGGCGAGCGGCGCGCCCTCGTCCCAGGTCACGGTCGCGAGGTATGGGAAGCGCTCGCGGTCCCAGCGGGCCCAGACCGTCGCGGGCGCCGCGGAGGGATCGGTCACCGACAGCACCCCGAGGGCCACCGCCGCGTTCTTCTTCCCGGCGCGCGGATAGGGCCACGCTTGCGGCTGCTTCGCGGGGTCCGTCGGGTCCATGATCGTGAACACCTCGACCCCGGCGGTGTCGACCCTGGCGTAGGCGATCATGGAGGAGTCGGGAGAGAACCAGTAGCCGCGCTGGCGGCCCATCTCCTCCTGGGCGACGAACTCGGCGACGCCGTTGCTCACGGTGGGGGCGGGCCGCGTGGTGAGCCGCCGCTCGGCGTTGGCCGCGATCGAGGCGAGGTACAGATCGCCGTCGCGGACGCAGGCGACGGAGGCGCCGTCGGGCGAGAAGCGCGGGTCGATCGGGAAGCCTTCGGCGCCTCTGAGTTCGGTCGCGGCCCCGGTCGAGCGGTCGACGACAAAGAGTCTCCCCGAGAGGGGCACGAGAATCTTCGCCCCGTCGTCGGAGAGGCGGAACGAGGCGATGCCGCGCGACGCCATGCGCATCCGCTCGCGCCGCGCCAGTTCTTCCGCGGTGAGGACCTCGTTCTTCCCGCGGAGGATCTGCTCGGCGGTGAGCAGGACGCGCTCCTTGCCGGTGGCCAGGTCGAACTCGTAGAGGTCGTTGACGAAGGAGCGGGGCCCGGAGCGGAGGAAGCACGCGGCGCCGCCGTCGGGGGTCAGGGCGAACGCCGTGGGGTTGCCGAGGCGGAAGCGGTAGGTCGCGGCCCACTGCTCGAGGAAGGCGGGGTCGGCGAGCGCGCCGGGCGCTGCGCCGGGGGCGCGCGACTGAGGCCCGGCCGGCTTCTTCTCCGCCTCCGCCTTCGCCGCCTCGCGGGCCTTGGCCTCGCGTACTGATTCGCGGGCCGCCTCGCGGGCGGCGCGCTCGTCGGCGGTGGTGGCCGGCTCGGTGGCGCACCCGGCCGCGCCGAGCAGGGAGAAGGCCGCCGCGACGACGGGCAGCACGCGGAGGAGGCGAGGGTTTGGCATGGGCTCACTCGGCAAAGGAGCGGAGGCGCGCGGCGGCATCGCCGGGCGGCTCGTGCATCCTACCGGCGGCATGTCGGGCCCCGATCGCCCGCCTCAGGGGCACACGGCGCCGAACGCGCCGAGCACCGCGTTGAGGTCCCGGAAGTCCACCCTGTCGTCGCGGTTGACGTCGGCGGCAAGGCCCGGGCGCACCAGCCCGAACACGCCGAGCAAATTGTTGAGGTCCGCGAAGTCGATGCGGTTGTCGGCGTTGGTGTCGCCGGGGCACCGGGGGAGCGGGGACTCGGGCATGCCGGTCACGGGATCGGTGAGGCTGACCAGCGGGTCAACCCCGCGCGTGCCCACCAGGCCCGGGTGGTAGCCGATGTCCTGCGGCTGGCCCGCGACCTGCGGGCGCGGGCGGAGGATCTCGTCGATGTTGCGCACGCCGTCGCCGTCGGAGTCGAGCGGCTCGACCGCGGCGAGCGCCTGCTGGATCGTCATCCCCTGGCGGAGCCGATCGCGGACCGCGAGCCGGTACGCGGTGGCCTCGAGCCCGTAGCTGAGAGGGCTGTGGCAGTTGGAGCATGCGCCCACGGTGTTCTCGAGGCGCTGGGGCGTCGTGCAGGTCGGGTAGCGGGCGATGAACGCGTCCAGGTACGTCGGGAACGCGTCCGCGGCGCGCTCGCCGATCAGCGCCGGAACACCGAAGGCGGCCGCCGCGATGCGGGCGCCGACAAACGTCAGAGGCTTCTTCAATCCGGCCATTGCGCGCTCCCCGCCCGAAGGCGATCCGTATCGTCTGGAGATGACACCGACTCGCCGCATGCTCGAACACCCCCGCCGCGGCTGCAAGACCGTCCACGCCAAGGCGAGAGAGGTGTGTCTGAAGATTTGCACAGCGGTCGCACTGCTTGCGGCCGCGCACCCCGGGCCGCGAGCGTTTGCGCAGGCTGCGCCAAGGGATACTCCTGGCCCTGAGCCCGTGTTCGGCGACGGGTCGCGTGCCGCTGTTTTCGATCGTCTTCGAGATTCGCTGCTCGAGACGCCTGATGCGGCCAGACTCCGAGACCATCACAACGTGCTCGCCTCCGAGCCGCACATCGCGGGCACTCCCGGCGGAGCCCGAGGGGCCGAGCGCCTGGCGGCGCTCTTCCGCGGCTTCGGGCTGGAGGTCGAGACTCCCTCGTACGACGTGCTTCTGGCCCCTCACATCTCGGGCTCGGTCTCGATCGCTTCGCCGGAGCGCGTCGATCTGCCCGACCGGGAGCCCGCGATTCCCGGCGATCCCTTCTCCGCGCACCCCGACCTCGCCGGTGGATTCTCGGCGTATTCCGCCTCCGGCGACGTTACGGCGGAGGTTGTCTACGCGAACACCGGAACGAAGGACGACTTCGCCCGGCTGAAGTCGCTCGGGATCGATCTCGCCGGCAAGGTGGTCATCGCGCGGATGGGCGGGAACTTCCGCGGGTACAAGGAGAAGTTCGCGCGCGAGGCCGGCGCCGCGGCGCTCATCATCTACCCGGACCCGCGCGACATGGGCTACGCCCAGGGCCTGCCGTACCCCGAGGGCGGCTACTACACGCCGGAGTCGATCCACCGGGGCTCGCTGCCGACGCTCCCGTACGCCGGCGATCCCCAGACGCCGGGCATCGCATCGACCCCCGATCTCCCCGACGAGAAGCGGCTCAGGGTGAGCGAGATCGACCTGCCGGGGATTCCCGTACAGCCGATCTCGTGGGCGTCGGCCGAGAAGATCCTTCTGCGGATGCGCGGCGTCGTTGCTCCGCGTGAATGGCAGGGGGCGCTGCCCTTCACCTATCGCATGACGGGGGGCGATGCGCTGACGGTGCGGGTGCGGGTGGAGTCGAAGCGCGAGCGGCGGATGATCACCGATGTGATCGCCCGCCTGCCGGGCGCGAGCCATCCGGAGCAGACGGTCATCGTCGGCGCCCACCACGACGCCTGGAACTTCGGCGCTGACGACCCGCTCTCGGGGACGATCGTTGTGGTCGAGGCGGCGCGGGCGTTCGCCGAAGCGGCGCGGAGCGGGCTGCGCCCGGCGCGCACGGTGGTGTTCGCGGGGTGGGACGCGGAGGAGTGGGGGATCATCGGCTCCACCGAGTGGGTCGAGGAGCACGCCGCCGACCTGGCCGGCAACTGTCTCGCGTACATCAATCTCGACGCGGCTGTCGCCGGGCACACCTTCGACGCTTCGTGCTCGCCCTCGCTCCGCCCGGCGGTGATCTGGGCGACACGATTTGTGCCGCAGCCGCCGGCGCCGCCTAGGCCCTGGGAGGCGCGAGCGCCGAGGGACCCCGGCCAGATGATGCCCGCCGCGGTGTTCGCCGTGTGGCCCGGGGCCCGCCCGGGCGATGGCCCCGCCCGCACGCTTGGCGGCGGGTCGGACCATGTCGCGTTCCTCTCGCACCTCGCCATCCCGTGCGCGGCGCCCGGCTTCTCCGGCGCGCCGGGGACGCAGTGGCACACCAACTACGACAACCTGGCCTGGTACCGGAAGATGATGGGCGACGACTACCAGCCGCACGCGGCGCTGACCAAGATCGTCGCGCTGACGATGGCGGCGGTCGCGGACGCCGACCTGCCTCCGGTCGACCCATCGATGGCGGCTTCCGACGCGCGGGCGATGCTCGACAGCGCGACGAGGCGCGCCGCGGCGCTCGGCTTCGCCTTCTCCGCCGAGCCGTTCATCGCCCCGTTCGACGAGATGCTCGCGAGCGCGAGGAGGGCCGCCGCGGCGCTCGCGGCGTGGAAGCCCGCGCCGGGCGACACGCCGGCGATTGCACGGGTTGCCCGGGCTCTGCGCGATGCCGACGGGGCGTGGTTCCTCGCCGAGGGGCTTCCGGGCCGCCCATGGCACCGCAACCTGTTTGTAGGGCCGGACGAGGACAGCGGCTACGCCCCGTGGCCCTTGCCGCTGCTCCGCCTGGGGATCGAGCGGCGCGACCCGGCGCTGGTCGAGGAAGCGGCGCGGCGGTACCGGGAGGTGGCGACGAAAGCGGCCGCGGCGACGGACGAGGCGCGGCGGGCGGTCGAGCCCTGAGTCAGGGCTTCAGGGCCTCTCGGATCGCCGCGTCGAGGAGTTCGTCGCGGCCTGCGCGGACGCCCTCGATGGTGCGGGCGACGCGGACGTCGGGGTCCACCGCGATGCCGAAGACGGGCGCTCCCTCGGGCCCAACGACGATCGTCTGCGTGAACGAAAGCCACGCGCCGCCGGGCAGGAGCAGGCGCGTCACCTGCCCGAGCGATCCCGCCGTGGGAGACCCGACCACCACCCCGACGCCGCGCACCTGCGCCGTGGTCGCGTCGATCTCGGCCTCTCCCCGGGTCCACGCGTCCACGAGAAAGACCGGCCTTGCGGCGAGCCTGGGGCTCTGCGCCGGGACCACGGGGCCGAGGCTCGTGGTCCGCATCTCGGCGCAGTCGGGCATGGTGAACTCGGGGCGCAACTCGTCGAGCGGCTCGATCGGACGGTCGATGAAGTGGCCGAACAGCCCGCCGATGCCGGTTGGTCCTCGGAGGTCGAAGACGATCGCGCGCATGCTTCCCGCGGCCGCCATGGTTTCGGCGAGCGCCGACTCATCGAGTCGCTTCGGGTCGACATAGAGAACGCCGTCGGCGACGCTTCGCGTTGCGGCGGGCGCGGGCTCGCGCGCCTCTGCGGCGTCCATCGTGCGGAGGAGGGCGATCTCCCGTTCGCCGCTGCCGGTCTTCACCATCATGCGAAGCCGGCTCATCGCCGGTCCGGCCGCGAGCGACCAGGCGGCGGCGGCCCGCGCCTGCTGCTCGGAGCCGGAGGGAATCTCCTCCCACCTGCGCGCCACCGCCTCGGCCGCCGGCGCTCCGTCCAGAGCGGTGACGACGTCGCCGGGCTTGATCGAGGCCAGGGCTTCGGCCTGTGCCGCGGCGTCGGCCCCCGCCAGCCCCGCGGTCCCCGCCTTCGCGAAGACCGCGGTGATCACCAGGCGCTCCTCGACCCACGCGAGCGCGATCGGGGCTGAGCGCTTCCCGGCGTCGGAGCCGCTCCAGGCCCAGGCCTGCCCGTCGCCCAGATGGGCCAGCATCCGGCGCAGCGCGACCGTGGCGCGGCCGGCGTCGGCGTCGGCGGCCTCGCGCAGCGCCGGTTCGAGCGTGCGTTCCCAACGCAGGCCGCTGTTGTTCCCGAAGAAGGGCCAGAAATGTCTGACCGCGTTCCACGCCGCGATCACCGCTCCGAGCCGGGCGGCGCGGTCGCTGAGCGGGGCCTCGGGGCCCGCCTTGACCGGGGCGCCCCTGGGCACGCTGTGGAGCCTCTGGTCCAGGTAGACGGCGAGCGGCAGCCGCGCGGAGACCCCGCCGCCCAGGTCGTACACCTCCGCCTTCGTCGGGGAAGGGATCGTTTCCAGCCGAGGGCCGTCCTGCACGCTCACTCCCACCCGGTTCGACTGGAACTGCGACAGCCCCTCGCTCGGGGCGAGGCCCCGGTGCGACCAATAGGCCACGGCCATCAGGCCCGCGTCCGCCGGGGCGATGATCGGGTCCAGTCGCGGCGGGGGCTCGCCGGTTCGATACACGCGCAGCGTCGGCGCGACCGGCTGGAGAAAGTCCTCCAGCCGCTTGATGAGATCGTCGGCGTCGGTCGCGGGCTCCACCTTCCTGACGCCCTCGACCGCCAGCGTGTTCCAGTCGCTGTCGAACGCGCCATCGCTTGCGTGGAACCACCGGATCACCCCGTACAGCCGCGCGAACGCCGCGAGGTTGGCCGTCTGACGGTCGTTCAGCGGCGTCTCGGCGGCGCGAGCCGCGCGAGCCGCCCACCCCCCTCCGACCGTACACACACCGACAACAAGCGCGATGCCGAGCCGCCGTGCCGTCCTCATGGTCGCTCCTCTGGGCCGCGGCGAGAAGCCCCCGGGGCCGATGCGATCGTACCTTCCGTCTGTACGCACCGGCGAAGGAAACAGCCTCACGGCAGGCGCCGCGCGATCAGCAGGAGGTGCTGAAGTTCCCCAGCACGGCGACCAGGTCGCTGAAGGAATAGATCGAGCCGTAGCCCGCGAGCACCTGGTTGAGGTCGAAGAAGTTCACCACGCGGTCGTTGTTGTAGTCCCCGGGGCAGGGGCACAGAACGCGCTGGTACACCACCTGGAAGACCCAGTTGCCCGAGACGCCCAGCGAGCAGGCGTCGTACCACCCAAAGGGAAGAAACGGCGCTGCGATCCGAAGCACGTTCTTGCCCGGCGTGCATCCGGCGCCGTCGTGCACCACGCTGGGGAGCCCCGTCGGCGGGGGGACGTTGGCATTCGCGAACTTCAGCGTGACCGTGAACTTCCCGCTCTGGACGATGATCGGGTCGGGAACCTGGGGCAGATCGAAAACGCTGATAGCGCCGTCAACCATCTGCGGCGAGCTGATGACCGCGAGCGGCTGGCTCAGCGGGCCGCCGGGCCTGGGCAGACCTCCGCTATAGATGATGATCGCGTCCTCGAGGGAGTTGGGGGAGCCTCCCTGCTGCGATCCCCAACCGATGCCGACCTTGACGATCTGGATCGGGTAGTGGTTCGCGGGCGCCTCGAACACCACGCCGGCCTCCTCGCTGATTGCGAAGCAGGGGCAGGACACCCTTCCCGGCAGGGAGGTGTTGGGCACGGTGTACTGCGTCGGACACGGCGCGTCGTTGGCCCCATCCAACGCGGCGCGCACCGCGAATCCGGGCGCCTCCGCGCCGAGGACGTGCTGGCCAAACCCGGTCTCGATCAGGCCCTTGAGCGAGCCGTCGGAGGGCTGCCGCAGGATCTCCTGCCGTGATTCCAGACTGCTGGGAACCACCTGGGCCGTCGCGGCCCCAAGGTGACACAGCAGACCGCCCACCGCCGCCGACGAACTCGCGAATCGCATGCCGATCTCCTCCTCCCGCGGAATGCCCGCGGGCTATTCGCGGGAATGGTCGCCCCTGATCCGCCGCCGTGCAAGAGACGGCCCGAAGCGGGAACGCGGGGAACCCCCCGGGAGGCCGGGTCGGGAAGGCACGCCATGCGCGCAACCGATGCGGAAGGCGCGAAAGCGCCGCAAATATCGTTGACAGCCGGTGATCCGGGCCCAGAATCCTTGTGTCCGCCCCCCCGCCAGCCCGCACGCGAAAGGTCCGATATGCCCCGCCGGTTCATGCCCTCAGCGTTGATCCTCTGCGCTCTCGTCGGCGCCGCCTCGGCCCGCCCCGGCGAGGGCGAGCGGCCCTACCTCAACTACAAATCGGTGCGCGTCTCGATCCACACCGGCCTGGATCTCCAGCGCATGGAGAAGATCGCGGACTCGATGCTCTCCTGCCACGAGCGCGTCGGCGGCACGGTCGACTACGCCGTTGCGCCCGAGCGCATGGCGGACCTCGACGCCTCGGGCCTGCCCTACGTCGTGCTCAACGACAACCTCCAGGCCTCCATCGACGCCGAGCGCGAGGCCATCGCGGCCGACCGCGGCACGTCGTGGTTCACCGCGTACAAGCAGTACAGCGAGATCGACGCCAAGCTGACCTCGCTGGTGGCGGAGAACCCCGCCATCGCGTCGCGCTTCGTGCTCGGCACGAACACCGTGGAGAACCGGCAGATCTACGGCATCAAGATCACCGGCCCGGCCACCGGCGCGCCCAAGCCCCAACTCATGATCGAGGGCACGCAGCACGCCCGCGAGTGGATCGCGGCGATGGTCCCGATGTTCGTCGCCGATCAGCTCATCCAGTTCTACGGCTCCGATCCGCTCATCACCGACATCGTCAACCGCGCCGAGATCCATATCGTCCCGGTCTCCAACCCCGACGGCTACGTCTATTCGTGGCTGAATTCCGGCACCCGCCTCTGGCGCAAGAACCGCCGCAACAACAACAACGGCTCCTTCGGCGTCGACAACAATCGCAACTGGGGCTACCAGTGGGGCGGGGTTGGCTCCTCGGGGGTCGGCTCGTCCGACGTCTACCGCGGGCCCAGCGCATTCTCCGAGCCGGAGACCCGGGCGATCCGCGATTACATCACCGGCCTCGCCAACCTCCGCGCCCACCTGGACTGGCACTCCTACTCGCAACTGGTCCTTTGGCCCTGGGGCTACACCGACACCGCCACCACGCCCGACGAGGCGCAGTTCAACCGGTTCGGGCAGGCGATGCGCACCGCGATCTTCAGCGCGACCGGGACGCCCTACACCGCCGGCGCCATCGGCCCGACGCTCTACATCGCAGACGGCAACATCAACGACTGGGTCTACGGCGTGCGCAACGTGATGACGTACATCATCGAGATGCGCGACACGGGCGCCACCGGCTTCCAGTTGCCCGCCGCCCAGATCATCCCAACCGCCACCGAGAACTTCGCCGCGTGGAAAATCCTCGCGACCCAGGCGGTGAACCCCATCGATTTCACGGCGGTCTCTGCGCCGACCGCCGCGCTCCGCCTGGCTCCGATCAACCTCAGCGCGACACTCACGCCGACCCTGAAGACCGCCATCAACCCCGCCTCCCCCAGGGTGCTCTACCGCGTCGGCAACAGCGGGCCGTACACCCCGATCGCCATGAGTGGCGGGGCCGGCGGCGTCTACACCGCGACGATCCCCGGACAGTTCTGCGGCGCCCTCGTGTCGTACTACTACGAGGCCGCCACGACGCTGGGCGACACCCAGGACTATCCGAACCTGGCGCTCGCCTCGCCGCTCTCGCTCACCGTCTCGAACCCGCCCTCGTGCGTCGCGGTGCCGGGCGACGTGACCCGGGACGGCCAGGTCACGTTCGCCGACCTGAACGTGATTCTGAGCGGCTTCGGCGCGCCCTACACCTTCGCCGACCTGAACGTCGTGCTGAGCAACTTCGGCGCGACCGGCTGAGCCGCGCCGAGGTTCATTGGTTTGCGCAGAGCCCACGGCCGGCCGCCGCGGGCTCTTTTCAATGGGGCCGATCGACGGAGAGCGTGCGCCTCCAGAAGCCTAGCCCCATCGCGTCCTTGGCGAGGCGGAGCGTCTGCTCCGCCACCGCGTTCGCACGCTCGGTGCCCTCGCGGATCACCTCGATGATCTTCCGGTCCCCCGCCTCTCCCTCGTAAGCCGCGCGGCGGTCGTGCATGGGCCTGAGCAGGGCGCTGATGGCCTCGGCCACCTCCGCCTTGATGTGGCCGTCGCCGATGTTGTCGCCCCGGGCGTATCTGTCCTTCAGTTCCGCCACCCGAGCCGCGTCGGGGATAAAGGCCTCGACATACTGGAAGAGCGCGTTGCCGACATCGCCCGGCTCGGTGGCGCTCTGGCGCCCGGTGAAGATCTTGCCGACCTTCTTCTTCACAGCGTCCGGAGGGTCGCTCAGGAAGATGGCGTTGCCCAGGCTCTTGCTCATCTTGTTCTTGCCGTCGACGCCGACGAGCCGGCCGATGCGCCCGACCAGGGCCTCGGGGATCGGGAAGAGGCCCCCGGCCTTCACGTAGTCCGGGTCCTCGGTCTTGGGGTTCACGTTCAGGTACACCTGGCTGAACCGTCGCGCCACCTCGCGGCACATCTCGATGTGCGCCACCTGGTCCTCGCCCACCGGCACGAGCAACGGGCGGAACGCCAGGATGTCGGCGCACTGCCCCACGGCGTACATCGGGAACCCGAACGAATACTTGTCCCCCAGGTCCTTGGTCTCGATCTCGGTCTTCAGCGTCGGGTTCCGCATCACCCGGTTGAACGGCAGAAGCATCGCGAAGAACCACGAGAGTTCCGCGATCGCGGGGACCTCGGTCTGCAGCACGACGGTCGACCGCTCGGGGTCGATCCCCGCGGCGAGCCAATCCTTCACGATCTCGATCGTGTCGCGGCGGATCTCGCCCGGCTTCTCCGAGCGCGTCGTGAACGCGTGCATGTTCGCGAGGAGGAAGTAGCAGTCGTACTTCTTCTGCAATCGCACCCGGTTCTCGAGGCTCCCCACCCAGTGCCCGAGGTGCAGCGCCCCGGTCGGGGTGTCGCCGGTGAGGATTCTCGGGCGTTGGGTCGCGGCGGGGGGCGTGGTCATGACAGGGAGAATCTATCGAGGCGGATCGGCGGCGCCCCGGGCGTCACGCCCCCCGGGCGGCGATCACGAGGTTCAGGATGTTGAACGCGGCGTGCAGGGCGGCGCCGGGCCAGACACGCCCGAACCGCTCGTACACCACGCCCAGCGACACGCCGAACAGGAACAGCGTCGGCAACGCGTGAAGCGACGCCGACGGCGCGTGCACCGCGGCGAAGATCGCCGAGGCGCTCACGATCCCGGACCAGACGGCGGCGGAGCGCTTGCGCAGAGCCCCGTCCGGCCCGGCGCCGCGCCAGAGGGCCTCCGTGATCCCGCCCTGCAGGCACGCGCGGTACAGGGCCTCTTCGAAAACCGGGGCCACGACCCCGGCGGAAACAGCGGCGGCCCACCACCACACGCCGCGCTCGACGCTCTCGCCGAACAGGAGTCGGAGGGTGGTGTGGGCCACAGTGTCCGGGGGAGGCGCCCCGGTGATCCTGGCCACCTCTCCCGCGATGGCGAGGCTGATGACCCCGGAGACGTGAAGCAAGGGGTAGATCAGCAACAACAGCCCGACGCCCCACAGCGCGTCGGCGGGCCGCGCCGGGCCCAGCGGACTCACAGCGTGATCGGCGCGGCGAAGCGCGGCGATGCCGATCGCCAGCGCCAGGAATCCGCCGGCGTACGCGCCCGCGGAGGCAACGCCGAGCGATCGGAGCGAGGATGGGGCGCTGCCCGCCGCGCCGATCGCGATCGATCCCCCGACCTGCCAGGCCAGCCATGCCGCCAGCCCGATCGCCAGAAGGATCGCGCCGATCGGGCGCGCCGGCGCCGGCGCCGCCGCCCGCCGCGCGGTCATCCGGTCGGCGCGGAATTCGCCGCGGCGCAGCAGAATGCCGACCGCCGCGGCCGCCCCTGCGACCATCAAGAGGAGGAGCACGAGCCCGTCCTGACCCGGGGCGCCGGGGCCGCTACCCTCCACGGCCTTGCCCGCCTCGGCCGCGAATGACGCGGGCGCCAGCGCCGCCAGACCGATGAGCGACACGCCGCGCATCACGCTCGACGACATCGTCCGCCGCAAGCGGGAGGAGGTGGCCGCGCGCAGGCAGCGGCTCTCCGTCGAGGCCCTGAAGGAGCAGATCTCCGAACTGGGCAGGCCGCGGAACTTCTTCGGCGCGCTGGTCCGCCACCCCTCGGGCTCGCCCGTGAACATCATCGCCGAGATCAAGCGCAAGAGCCCCTCCGCCGGGTGGATCAGGCCCGAGTACCAGCGCGACGACTTCGACCCGGTCGCGGTGGCCAGACAGTACGCGGCGGCCGGCGCCTCGGCGCTCTCGTGCCTGACCGACGGGCCCTCCTTCGCCGGCGACCTCGGCTTCATCCACCGCATCCGCGACGCCGTGGCCCTGCCCGTCCTGCGCAAGGATTTCATCGTCGATCCGTGGCAGGTCTACGAGTCCCGCGCCGCCGGGGCCGACGCCATCCTGCTCATCGCCGAGTGCCTCAACGACGCCGAGATCATCGACCTGATGATCCTCTCGCACGAGCTCGGGCTCACCTGCCTGCTCGAGGTCCACACCATCGAGAACCTGCTCCGCGTCCGGCCCCACATCGGCTTCCCCGCCCGGTCGTACTGCCTCCTGGGCATCAACAACCGCGACCTCGACACCATGACGGTCGACATCAACCACACCCTCCGGCTGGTCGACTTCGTCGACGACCGATCGGTGCTGGTCTCGGAATCGGGCATCCGCACCTACGCGGACCTGATGCGCCTCGCCAAGCAGGAGGTTCGGATCGCTCTCGTCGGCGAGTCGCTCATGCGCGAGGAGCGGCCGGGGGACGCGCTGCGCGCCCTGCTCACCCCCCGCGCGATATAGTCAAACCCATTCGCGGCCAGGCGCCGCGCCGATGCGGAGAACGCGCCCCCATGCCGACCATCGCCCGCCCGCTCTCGCTCGCCCTCGCCGCCGCCGCCCTCGCCCTCGCCCTGCTCCCGGCCTGCGAGGGCACCACCCGCACCGGCGAGTCCTACACGCTCCAGGCCGATCGCTCGATCGAGGCGTTCCTCGCGTCGGACCTCAAGAGGGCCCACGAGCAGGCGGTGCTTGTTGTCCGCGACGACTTCGGCTACACGCTCGAAAGAGAGGCGGTCGACGCCCGCGAGGGCGTGATCCGCGGCAAGACCGCGCGCGGGAACCCCGTCCGCGTCGACACCTTCCGCGACGGCGAACGCGTCACCCGCGTCGAGATCTTCGTCGGACCGGTCGGCGATGAGCCCGCCATGCGCGAGATCCTCAGCGCCCTCCAGGCCCGGCTCAAGCGTCGCTGAGCCCGATGGCGGCTCAGGACCTGCCCAGCCGGCGCTGGATCTTCTTCGCGGTCGACTTCGCGTCGTCGGCGCGACGGTCCTTGGGGAACTTCGTGAGGAAGTCCTCGAGCATGGCCAGCGCCTTCTCGTTCTCGCCGACCGCTTCGTAGGCCTTGCCGAGGCCGTAGCGGACCGTCGGTGACGGGTCCTCCGGCGCCGGGCCCTCGGATTCCAGCATGCGGAGGTACGCCGAGATCGCGGCCGGGTACTCCTTGAGTTCTCGGTGCGCCTCGCCCAGCAGGATGTAGCCGCTCATGTCCTTGGGGGCGACGGTCTTTCCGAGGTCGATCACGCGCTGGATGGAGGGCATCGCGGCCTTGGGATCCTTCTTCTCGCGCAGGAGCAGGCGGGCCCGCATGATCGCCACCGAGCGTTTGTCCTCCTCGGTGGCGGCGGCGCCTTCCGCGGCGTCGAGCGCCTTGTCCATGGCCTTCCACTCCTCGTCCTTCGCTTCGACATGCGCGAGCATGAGGGCCCCTTGGACGGCGTAGCCGTCGACCTTGCCGACCTCCGCCGCGTGCTGCCTCGCCTTGCGGAACGAGCCGCCCGCGATCCCGGGCGCGTTGAGGTAGAACTGGAACAGCGCGATGTGCGCGTCGACGTGCCCGGGATCGAGTTCCACGGCCTTCTCGTAGGCTTTCTTGCCCTTGCCCGAGAGCGACATCTGGTCGATGGTGCTCGCGTCCATGATGCCTCCGAAGCACGCGTTGCCGAACAGGTAGTGGCCTTCGGGGTTCTGCGGCGCCAGGGCGATGCCCTTCTCCGCGGCGGCGCGGGCGCCCGCGAAGTCGTTGTTCAGATACATGGCGATGCTCATGCCGAGCACCCAGCGCGCCTCGGAGGGATCGCGGGCGGATGCGTCGCTGACCGCCGCCGATGCCGCCTCGGCTTTGGCCTTGTCCATCCGGCCGGTTGCGATGATGCCGCGGAGGTACGCGTACGCCTCGCCCGCGTCGCCGAACAGCGCCGCGCCGGCCGAGGCCTCGGCGTCACCGGCGGGAGGGGCGGCGGTTGTAGCGAGAGGGCTCGCGAGCAGCGTCGCGGCTACGAGAAGGGTTGATCCCGCCGATGTCCACCGCGCCATGTCCGGCACTCCGCGTCGAGGTTTCGTCCCGGATCGAGCGCCAGCGTAGACGACCGCCCGCCCGTCCGGGTTCCCGGGAACGCCCCTGTTCTTTGGAAGGCGCGGGCGGCGATTGCGGCGGTTGGGGATCGCTCCCGTGACTCTTAGCGCATCCCGAGCGCCGCCTGCGCCGCCGCCAGCCGGGCGATCGGCACGCGGAAGGGGGAGCACGAGACGTAGTCGAGTCCCGCCTCCTGGAAGAAGAACACGCTCGACGGGTCGCCCCCGTGTTCGCCGCAGACCCCGATCTCGAGGCCGGGTTTGGCCGTCCGTCCGCTGGCCACGCACATCCGGACCAGCGCGCCCACCCCAGCGCGGTCGAGGCTCTGGAAGGGGTCGCGCTCCAAGATGTCGCGCGACAGGTAGTCGGGGAGGAAGGTGTTGATGTCGTCGCGGCTGAAGCCGAAGGTCATCTGCGTCAGGTCGTTGGTGCCGAAACTGAAGAAGTCGGCGCAGGGGGCGATCTCGCCGGCCGTGAGCGCGGCCCGAGGGGTCTCGATCATGGTGCCGATGGGGACGTGCAGGGCGCCGCTCCACCCGGACTGGGCCTTGACGGTCTCGATGGTGCGCTCAACCACGGCGCGCAGGTACGCCATCTCCTCGCGGGTCGCGGTCAGCGGGACCTCGATCTCGGGCCGGGCCTTCACCCCGTTGCGCAGGCAGGCGATCATCGCCTCGATCACCGCCCGCGTCTGCATCGCCGTGATCTCGGGGAAGGTGACGGCCAGGCGGCACCCCCTGTGCCCGAGCATCGGGTTCACCTCGTGGAGCGATTCCACGCGCCGGCGCAGGCGATCCACCGGAACACCCATCTGCTTCGCGAGCGCGCCCTGGCTCTGCTCGTCGTGAGGCAGGAACTCGTGGAGGGGGGGGTCGAGCAGGCGGACCGTCACGGGAAGGCCGTCCATCGCCGAGAAGATGCGCTCGAAGTCGTGCCGCTGGTAGGGCAGCAGCCGGGCCAGCGCCGCCTCGCGATGCTCGACCGTCTCGGCCAGGATCATCTCGCGCATGAGGGCGATGCGTTCGGGCTGGAAGAACATGTGCTCGGTGCGGCACAGGCCGATGCCCTCCGCCCCGAACTGCCGTGCTCTGAGCGCGTCCTCGGGCGTGTCGGCGTTGGTGCGCACGCGCATGGTGCGGAACGAATCGGCCCAGGCCATGAGCACGCCGAACTCCCCCGACAGGGTCGGCTGCTCGGTCTCGACCGCGCCGGCCAGGACCTCGCCCGTCGATCCGTCGATCGAGATGGTGTCCCCGCGCCCGAACGACCGCCCCCGCGCCGAGAAGACGCCGCGGTGCGCATCCACGTGGACCTCGCCGGCCCCCGCGACGCAGCACTTCCCCCAGCCCCGCGCCACCACGGCGGCGTGCGAGGTCATCCCGCCGGTGCTGGTCAGGATCCCCGCCGCGGTGTGCATCCCCTCCACGTCCTCGGGGCTGGTCTCCTCGCGCACGAGGATCACGCTCTCCCCGGCCGCGGCCCGGGCCACGGCCTCTTCGGCGGTGAACGCGGGGCGCCCGACGGCCGCCCCGGGGGAGGCCGGCAGGCCCTTGGCGATCAGCGGGGCGCGCGCCTTGGCGTGCCCCGCGAAGTGGGGGAGCAGGAGTTGCGTCAGGTCGCCCGCGGGCACTCGCATCACCGCGGTCTTGCGGTCGATGAGCCCCTCGCCCGCCATCTCCACCGCGATGCGCACCGCCGCGGCGCCCGTCCGCTTCCCGGCCCGAGTCTGGAGCATGTACAGCCGACCGCGCTCGATGGTGAACTCGATGTCCTGCACGTCGCGGTAGTGACGCTCCAGCTTCTTCTTGATCGCGAGCAGCGCCTTATGCGCCTTGGGGTTCCACGACGGCATCTCGGAGGCGCTCCGCGGCGTGCGGATGCCGGCGACCACGTCCTCGCCCTGGGCATTGACCAGGAACTCGCCGTAGAACTCGTTCTCACCCGTGCTCGGGTTGCGCGTGAAGGCGACGCCGGTGCCCGAGTCGTCCCCCATGTTGCCGAAGACCATCGCCTGGACGTTCACGGCGGTCCCCTTGAGCCCCCGGATCTGGTTGATCTGGCGGTACTTCACCGCCCGGGGCGTGTTCCAGCTCTTGAAGACCGCCTCGATGGCCAGTTCGAGCTGCTTCCTCGGGTCTTGGGGGAACGGAGCGCCGACGCTTCGCGAGTAGATCGCCTGATAGTCCCGGCAGAGCGCGCGCATGGCGTCGGCGGAAGCGTCGGCGTCGCTGGTGACTCCCAGCCGGGCCTTCAGCCCCGCGAACGCCCCTTCGAACGCTCCGTGGTCGACGCCCATGACCACGTCCCCGTACATATGGATCAGCCGCCGGTAGGCGTCGTAGGCGAATCGTTCGTTCCTCGTCGCCGCGGCCAGGCCCTCGACCGACGCGTCGGTGAGGCCCAGGTTGAGCACGGTGTCCATCATGCCGGGCATGGAGACCGCCGCGCCCGAGCGCACCGAGACCAGCAGGGGGTTGCGGCTGCTTCCGAAAACCTTGCCCGTCTCGCGCTCCAGCCGGCGCAGGTGGCGATCGACCTCGTCCAGCAGCCCGGGAGGCAGAGCCGCGCCGCCCGCATAGTACGCCTCGCACGCCTCGGTGGTGATGGTGAACCCCGGGGGAACCGGCAAACCGATCGAGGTCATGTCGGCGAGGTTGGCGCCCTTGCCACCCAGCAGGGGCTTCATCTCGCGGCGGCCCTCGGCCTCGCCCGAGCCGAAGAAGTACACCATCTTCGCCGGCTTTGCGGACCGTGAAGAGCCGCGGGCCGGCTTGCGGCCGGGGGTCTTCTTCTTGGTCGGCGCTCGCCGGGTCGCAGTCTTCGCCATGGCCCGCTCCTTCCCGGAGCAGCCTACGCCGGTCCGGCCGCGCGAGATCGTGCCGCCCCGGCACAGGCTTGAGGCGGCATCCAAGATTTGCGCGCCGCGACGCCGCCGCCAAGGCCCGTACCATTTCTTCGTGCGGCCGCAACACACCCGGCTTATCGCCCGTCGGCTCCCATGGGGATTCCACCCCGGGGCGGCGCTGGCCTCATGGCCCGAGAGCGCGCCGCTCGCCGCGCTCCTGTCCGCCGGGGGCGGGATGCACGCACGATGGTCGATCTTGTGCGCGCCGAACGGGGTGTCGCGCCTCTGCACCCCGCGGCGGGAAGCCCTGACCGGGGAGTTGCGGCGACTCGGTCCGCCGGCAGACGCCGCCGAGGGCATCGCGCGGGCCCTCCCCGAGGGCTTCCCGTTCGTTCGAGGCTCGATCGTCGCTCTTGATTACGAACTTGGCGAGGTGCTGGAGCCGGCCGTCCTGCGCGGGGGCGTCCATCCCGATCGGCCCCCGGCGAGGCCCGCGATGACCATCGCGAGGTGCGAGGCGGCGCTGGTCCACGACTCCGCGGACGACTCGTGGTTCGCGGTCGGCGATCCCGACGAGGCGGCGCGGCTGGTGGGCATGATCGACCCGGGGCGTGCGGCGGAGGGCGCCGCGGGCTTCGCTCTCGGTGCGCCGCGATCCCTGACCGGGCGGGGGGGCTTCGAGGCCGCCGTGGCGCGCGCTGTTGCGCTGGTTCACGCCGGAGACTGCTTCCAAGTCAACCTCGCGCACCACCTCGAGTCGGAGTTCGAAGGGTCGGCGAGAGCCGCGTTTCTGGCCATGCTGCGAGCCGCGGCGCCCCCGTTTGCCGCCATCCTCGATCTCGAGCCCGCCGACATGTCAGCCCATGCCCTGCTCTCGATGAGCCCGGAACTGTTCCTCGCGGCCGACCTGGCGCCGGGCGGGGCGAGGCGGGTCTTCACGCGGCCCATCAAGGGCACCCGCCGGGCCGACCGCGAGGGCGCCGCCCGGCGCGACCTGCTCGCGGCGCCCAAGGACGCGGCGGAACTCGCGATGATCATCGACCTGATGCGCAACGACCTGGGCCGCGTGTGCGACCTCGGATCCGTCCGCGTCGATGAGCCGCGCACCGTGGAGGCCGCGGCGAACGGCGCTCTGCTGCACACCGTGGGGGCGGTGTCCGGGCGGCTCCGCGACGGCGTGGGGTTCGCCGACCTCATCGGCGCGACGTTTCCGCCCGGCTCGGTCACCGGCGCGCCCAAGGTCCGGGCGATGCAGGTCATCCGGGAACTCGAGCCGCGGCCCCGGGGCGCCTACTGCGGCGCCGTGGGCTTCGTCTCCGACCACGGGCCCATGGGCCTGAGCGTCGCGATCCGCACCGCCACGGTCGGTGGCGCGCCGCGGCGGCTGACGTTCCCGATCGGCGCGGGGATTGTCGCCGAGAGCGACCCTGTGGCGGAGTGGCACGAGACGCTCGCGAAGGCGACGACGCTCATGGAAGTCTGCGGCGCCGCCTCCGGGCGCCGCGCACCTGCGAATGCTGCGCCATGAGCCAGCCCGGCGATTCCGACGCGCGCGACCCCCGGGGCTACCGCCCGCTCCCGGCGGGGGGGCCCGCCATCCGGGCCGATGTGGTGGACGTGTACCTGTTCCGCGCCGCCCGCGCCGCGCCCGAGTTTCTGCAGTTGCTCCGCGCCAAGGCGCCGCTGGACAGCACATGGCAGCCGGTCATGGGCCACTGCGAGCCGGGCGAGACCGCCGTGGCCGCCGCGGCGAGGGAGATGCGCGAGGAGGTCGGCCTTTCTCCCGGCGACGCGGGGTTCCTGGGCGCCTACGCCATGGAGCAGGTGCATCCTTTCTTCCTGGCCTCGATCAACGCGGTGGTGTTGAGCCCGCGCTTCGCGGTCGAGGTCGACCGGGCGTGGACCCCGCGCCTGAACCACGAGCACTCGGCGCACCGGTGGGTCACTGCCGGCGACGCCGACCGCGCCTTCATGTGGCCCGGCCAGCGCGCCACGATCCGCGAGATCCTGAGCGAGATCGTCAACCCCGGGTCGCTCTCGCGCGAGCGGCTGCGGCTCGACATGTCGCTCACTTCCGAAGGATGACCTCGGAGGCCTCGAACCGCACCTTCCTGGCCCCGGCGAGGTCGTCGATCGCGGCGCGGTACCCGGCCGTCGCCATCACGGTGGCGGCGTAGCCCGAGCCCGCGAGGCCGAGAATCTGGTCGAACGACGGCGCATCGAAGCCTTCCATCGGGCACGCGTCGACACCCATCTGGGCCGCGGCGCTGAGGAAGAAGCCCAGCGCGATGTACACCTGCCGCGCCGTCCACGCCTGGGGGTCGAAGCCGGGAGGGGGGTTCTGCACGAAGCCCGCGATCATTCCCCGGTAGCCGTCGAGCGCGGGCCGCGGGACGCTCCGCACGGCCGAGACGCGGTCGATCAGCCTGTCCACGTCCGCGAGGGTCACCTGGGTCTTGCGGCAGAACACCACGAGGTGGGAGGCCTCGGTGACCTGAGGCTGTCCCCACGCCGCCTGTCGGAGTTTCTCCCTCAGTTCGGCCGTCTGCACGACCACGAACTTCCACGGCTGCATGCCGAACGAGGAGGGCGCGAGCACCATCGCCTCTTCGAGCGCCGCCCACGTCGCTTCCGGGATCTTTTTCGATGGGTCGAAGCGTTTGGTCGCGTAGCGCCAGCGAAGGTTCTCAAGCAGGCTTGCGGCGGCAATCGGGGTCATGAGCGATTCCTGGGGGGAAGTGCGTGCGGCGGGGGAGTTGATCGTATCGCCCTCACGGCGGCTACCCGAGCGCCGTTGCGCGCAACCGCGAGCGCGCGGGGCTTCCCCGGCCGACGACGCGCGCGATCATCGCGGCGGCGCGCGGGCTACTTGGTTGGCAGCGCCGGCGGCGGGGCGGCCTTCGGCATCATCGCCATCGCCGCGACCACCGTCGCCTCGACGCCGGAGGTCACCGCGGGCTCGGGCTCGATCTTGAACTCCGCCGAGTGGTGCGACGGCGCGGAGGGAACATCCTTTTCCGGCGTGCCGCCGACCTGGAAGTACACACCCTTCACCCCGAGGTCGGGCTGGACGAAGTAGGCGAAGTCCTCGGCTCCCATGCCTTCGCGCGGCTTGTCGATCATGCGGGCCTCGCCCATCGCTCTGGTCATCGCGTCGCGCACCCTCAGCGCCGTCGCGTGGTGGTTGACCGTCGGGGGCGTTGTGCCGTCGGGCTCGACGGTCACGATCGGCATGCGGTCTGGGGGCGCACCGAGGGCCTTGGCCGTTCCCGCCGCGACGCGTTCGATGCCCTCGAGCAGGGTCTTCCGCGTTTCGGGGTCTTCCGAGCGCACGGTGAGCAGCATCCGCACCTCGTCCGGGATGATGTTGTGGCGCACGCCGCCGTGGATGGCGCCGACGGTGACCACGCCCGGCCGGTGGGGGGAGATGGTCCGGCTCACGAGCGTCTGGAGGGACATCACGGTCTGCGCCGCCATGACCACGGGGTCGATGGTCTTGTGGGGTGAAGCGCCGTGCCCGCCGAAGCCGCGCATGACGACCTCGACGGTGTCCGCGCCGGCGTAGGCGGCGTCGAGCGGGACCTCGACGCGTCCGGAGGGAAGCTCGGCGGAGACGTGGAAGGCGAGTGCGTAATCGGGCTTGGGGAAGCGGGTGTAGAGCCCGTCGGCGAGCATGGCCCGAGCCCCGCCCACCTTCTCTTCGGCGGGCTGGCCGATGAGCACCAGGGTTCCGGACCACTCGCCGCGCCGGAGCATGAGTTGCCTCGCCGAGCCGACGAGGGCCGTGATGTGCACGTCGTGCCCGCACGCGTGCATCACGGGCTGCTCGACGCCCGCCGCATCCGTCTGGCGCGCCGTGGAGGCGTACGCAAGGCCCGAGCGTTCCTGGATGGGCAGACCGTCCATGTCGGCGCGGAGCATGACGGTCGGGCCGTCGCCGTTGCGGAGCACCGCGACGACGCCGGCGCCGCCGACTTTCTCGGTGACCTGGTAGCCGAGCGCGCGGAGCTCCGACGCGAGGCGCTCGGCGGTCTTGAACTCGCGGAACGAGAGTTCCGGGTTGCGGTGGAAGTGCTCGAAGAGCGGCGCCAGGGCGGAGCGGTAGTCGGCGAGAACCGCGGACCGCAGCGCGTCATCGGCTCGGGCGGCGGCCGCCGCGATCCCGAAGCCGGCGAAACCGAGAACGACTGCGCGGGGTCTTGTCATCCCGAGAATGTACACCGCGGCGCGTCGGCCCCGTGGGGGCGGGGAGGTCCCCTGACGCGTCGCCGAAACCGGTGGCCTCCCGGCGCAGCCGCTATGGACGTTGCGGCGACGGCGCCTCCGGCGTTATCCCGCGGGCACCCGGTGCACCGGAGCCGCGGCGTCGCCGATCAACGTTGGCCCCGGCGGCTGCGCTCAGAGCCGCTCGGCTGGCGGCGTATGCGCGAAGCCCTGATCCCCCATGACGAATCCCGCCGCCTCCGCTCGCTCCGCGAGACGGCGCTGCTCGATTCCCCCCTCGAGGAGAGGTTCGAGCGCATCACAAGGCTGGCGCAGCGGCTGCTGCGCACGCCGATCGCCGCGGTGTCCCTGGTCGACGCGGAGCGGCAATGGTTCAAATCGATCCAGGGGTTCGATGTCAGGGAGACGGCGAGGGCGGTGTCGTTCTGCTCTCACACGATTCTCTGCGACGATGTGATGATCGTCCGAGACGCGAGGGAGGACCCGCGCTTCCACGACAACCCGCTGGTGACCGGCGGGCCCCATATCGTGTTCTACGCGGGCTGCCCGATCCGCACCCCCGACGGCAGCCGCGTCGGTTCGATGTGCGTCGTCGACCGGCGTTTCCGCTACCTGTCGCGAGACGATGTCGGCGCGCTTCGCGATATCGCCCGGCTGGCCGAGCAGGAACTCGCGCAGTCCTTCCGCCGGGCGGCGGATTGCGAGATTCTCGACGGTGTCGAGGCCCTTCGGCGCGCCGCCCGGGTGGATTCGATGACCGGGCTCTGGAACCGCGAGGCGATCTTCGAGGCGCTTGAAGCGGAGATTCTGAGGGCCCGCCGCGCCGGGGTGGGGGTCGGCGTGATCATGGCCGACATCGATCATTTCAAGCGCATCAACGATTCCCTGGGCCACGCCGCGGGAGACGCCATCCTCAGGCAGACGGCGAAGCGCATGGTGGGCGCTGTCCGCGAGATCGACGCGGTCGGCCGGTACGGCGGGGAGGAGTTCCTGATCGTGCTGGGGCCTTGCGAGTCGCCCGCGGCGGCGGCGGCGGTGGCCGAGCGAGTGCGGCGCCGCATCGCCGACGACCGGTTCGCGGCCGGGCCCGAAGGGTGCGAGGCGACCGTGAGCCTCGGGGTCGCGTTTGCGATGTCGGCTCAGGGACTTCGGGGCGAGGCGCTGGTCGAGGCGGCCGACTGCGCCCTCTACCGGGCAAAGAGGGCCGGGCGCAACCAGGTCGTGTGCGGCGGGGCCCTCACTGAGGCCGCGGAGCATCCGGCGGCTTGAGGCCCCCGGCGCGCGGCAACCGCGTGCGTACGCTCCCCGACCCGGCGCCATCGCGTTGCGGAGGCCCGGCGGCCGCATCGCCGAGTTGGGAGAGCCGGGCATGCGGGCGGTGAGACGGCGGGTCGGAGCGTCGCTGCCCAGACCTGCCCGCCGGCGTGCAACCGTCCGGACGGTTTGACTCCGACCGTCCGGACGGTATCGTCTGGGGTTCATGGAGCACAAGTTCGATATCCCGCTCGCGGACCGCGTGCTCGACGCCGCCGAGATCGTGGTCGTGCGGCAGGGGATCGGCAACCTCACCATCGACGCGGTCGCCGTCGAGGCCGGCCTGAGCAAGGGCGGGTTGCTCCATCATTTCCCGACCAAGGACCGGCTCATCGAGGCCATGGTGACCCGCTGCGCCGAGGAATGGCTCCGGTATGCGCTGGAGGCTCGCGAGAGGGCCGCCCCCGGCCCCGGCCGGATGGCCCGCGCCCTGCTTGGCCACCTCGCGGACGCGCAGTCGTGGACGGACCAGTGCCAGCAGCGGTCCGCCGCTGTCTTCGTCGCGCTGGTTCAGAATCCCAGGCTCATCGAGCCGATGCGCCGTGTGTACGCGGAGATCGGGGCGCGCCTGCGCGAGGATGGTCTGTCAGCCGGCGTCGGCGAGACGGTGATCGCCGCGATGGACGGCCTGTGGCTGTACCGCGTGCTGGGCCTTCGCGAGGTCGAGCAGGGGTTGATGGACCGCATCCGGCTCGTGCTCGAGTCGCTTGTCGATCAGACGCCCCCGGCGCGCCGTGCGCCCGGGCCCGTCCGCTCCCGCGGCCCGGCGGCGCGCCGTTCCCGCCCCAACAGCACCCGAGGCTCCCGATGAAGCGCATCACCGTCACCGCCCTCGTTGTGGTGCTGCTTCTCGCCCTCGCGGGAGGCGGCGTCGTCGCGGTGCGATCGCTCCGCGATCCGTCGGGGGTGCCGCCGCAGCAGGCCGCGTTCGAGCCCTCGGAGGCTGTCCAGATCGTTGAATCGCGCGAGGTCACGTGGCAGCCCACTGCGGACCTCGTGGGGACGGTCGTCGCCATCCGGTCGGTGATGGTGCGGAACGAGCTCGCCGGGGTCGTCCGCCACGTCGGCTTCGACTCCGGGTCGGTGCTCGAGCCGGGCCAGGTTGTGCTCAGGCAGGACGAGACGCTGGAGCGCGCCGACCTCGAGGCCGCCAGAGCCAGCGTCCGCGTCGCCGAGGCGAACCTGGCCCAGGTCGAAGCCCAGATCCGCCTCGCGGAGCAGGAACTGGAGCGCCTGACGCGCGGCGGGTCGCGCGCCGTCGCCGAGGTCGAGATCGACCGGGCGAGGTCGAAACTCGAGACAGCCGCCGCCGACCGCATGCGGTGGGGCGCCGAGGTCGATCAGGCGAAGGCCCGCGTCGACCAGGTCTCGACCCGCCTTGCCAAGTTGACCATCGCGGCGCCGTTCCGGGCGAGGGCCGGGATGCGCACCGTGCACGAGGGGCAGTACCTCGCGGAGGGGGCGGACGTGGTGATGCTCCAGGAGCTCACGGACAGGATCTATCTCGACTTCGCCATCCCTCAGGAGAACGCCCCGCGAGTCGTGCCCGGCACGGCGGTGATGGCGACCGGCGCGCTGCTCGGCCCCGACCCGGTGAGGATCGAGGTTGTCGCCGTCGACGCCGCGGTGAACAACGAGACCCGCAACCTCCGGGTGAGGGCCGTGGTGGACAATCCGACGGGGGTTCTGGTCCCGGGGATGTTCGTGCAGGTGCGCGTGCCGACCGATGCGCCGGTGAGCCGTGTCGCGATCCCGAGCACGGCGGTGCGCCGCGCGCCCTACGGCGCTTCGGTCTTCGTTGTCGGCAAGGACGAGAAGGACGGGTCGATGCGGGCGAGGCAGCGGTTCGTGACGCTCGGGCCGGCGGTCGGCAACGACGTCATCGTGCTCGAAGGGCTGCGGAGCGGGGAGCGGCTCGCCGCGGCGGGCTCGTTCAAGCTTCGCGACGGGGCCAGGGTCGCGGAGGGGCCGCCGGCGCCGCCCCCGGGCATCGCCGCGAATTCCAGCGCGGGAGCCGACCGTGAGGTTCACTGACGTCTTCATCAGGAAGCCGGTCCTCGCGATCGTGCTCAGCCTGCTGATCCTTGCGGTGGGCTGGCGGTCGATCGGCGCGCTGGCGGTGCGGCAGTACCCGACGCTCGAATCGAGCGCGATCGTCATCACCACCGTGTACGTGGGGGCCAGCGCCGAGACGGTGCGGGGGTTCATCACGACGCCCATCGAGCAGGTCGTTTCCGCGATCGACGGCATCGATTACATCGAGAGCAGCAGCCGCTCCAGCGTGAGCACGGTCACGGTCCGCCTGCGGCTCAACCACAGCAGCAACGCGGCGCTGGCCGAGATCAGCGCCCGCCTGAACGAGGTTCGAAGCCGCCTGCCCTCCGACGCCGAGGCGCCCTCGGTCGCGATCCAGCGCACCGACAAGCCCTACGCCACCTTCTACATCAGCTTCACCTCCGAACAGCTCAGCCTGATGCAGCTCAACGACATGCTGGTCCGGGAGGTCCAGCCGGCGCTGCAGACCATCCCCGGGGTGCAGCGCGTGGGCGTCGAGGGCCCGAGGGAACTCGCGATGCGGGTCTGGCTCGACACCAGAAAGATGGAGAGCCTCAACGTCACGCCGAGGCAAGCGTGGGACGCCCTGTCGCGGAACAACTTCCTCGCGTCCCTCGGGAAGACCAAGGGCCGCGATGTGCAGATCGACCTGCTCGCCGACACCGACCTCAAACTCGGCTCGGAGTTCGCCGACCTGATCGTCCGCGAGCGCGAGGGTTCGATGGTGCGGCTCAAGGACATCGCCAGGATCGAACTGGGCAACGAGGAGCCCACCGGCCAGGCGGGCTTCAACGGCAAGCCGGCGATCTGGCTCTCGGTCTGGCCCCTCCCCCGCGCCAACGAGCTCGACGTCGCCGCGGCCCTCAAGAAGCGCATCGAGGAGATCCGCCCCACGCTCCCGGCCGGCGTCGAGATGACCCTCGCGTACGACGGCACGTACTACATGGATCACGCGATCAAGGAGATCACCAAGACCCTCGCGGAGACCGTCGCGATCGTCGCCTTCATCGTCTTCCTGTTCATGGGCTCCCTGCGCACGGTCCTCGTCCCTCTCGTCGCGATGCCCGTCTCCCTGCTCGGCGCGTGCGTCGCGATGCTCATCTTCGGATTCTCGCTCAACCTTCTCACCATCCTCGCCATCGTGCTCTCGGTCGGGCTGGTCGTCGACGACGCCATCGTCATGGTCGAGAACGTCGAGCGGCACATCCGCGAGGGCATGGGCCGGATCGACGCGGCGCTGGTCGGCGCCCGCGAGCTCTTCGCGCCGGTGATCTCCATGACCATCACCCTCGCGGCGGTCTACACGCCGCTGGGCTTCCAGACCGGTCTCACCGGCATGCTCTTCCGCGAGTTCGCCTTCACCCTCGCCGCCGCGGTGGTGATCTCGGGCGTGGTCGCCGTCACCCTCTCGCCGATCATGAGCGCCTGGATGGCGCCCGACAAGGGCAACGAGGGATGGTTCGCCCGCTTCGTGCAGGCCAGGTTCGACTGGCTCCGCGGCGTGTATGAGCGCGTGCTCGGTGTCGTCCTCCGCGGCTGGTGGGCCGGCGTCATCGCCGCGATCGCCATCACGGCGCTCGCCCCGCCGCTCTATCAGCGCTCGAAGCGAGAGCTCGCGCCCACCGAGGATGAGGGCATCGTCTTCGCCGTCGTCCAGACCGCCCCGGACGCCACCCTCGACTACACCGTCCGCGGCTTCAAGAAGGTGGCCGACGCGTTCATGTCGGTGAAGGAGGCGAAGTTCTTCTTCCAGATCGCGGAACTGGCGATGGGCGGCGGATTCGGAGGCATCCAGACCATCGACTGGGAGAAGCGCTCCCGGACCACTCTGCCCATCCAGGGCGAGGTCATCGGCAGGCTCATGGGCATCGAGGAACTCCGCTCGATCGCCGTCCGCCCGCCGCCGCTCCCGGGGGCCGGCCAGTTCGACGTCGAGCTCATGGTGACCAGCGCCGAGGAGGCGCAGGACATGGAGGCCTCCGTCAACCAGATCATCGGCGCGGGCTACGCCAGCGGGAAGTTCATCTACGTCGACTCGGACCTCAAGATCGACCTGCCGCAGACCCGCATCGAGATCGACCGGAAGAAGGTGGCCGACCTCGGGCTCGACATGGCGGATGTGGGGCAGAACCTCGCGGTCCTGCTCTCGGGCGGGTACGTCAACCGCTTCAACTATGCCGGCCGCAGCTACAAGGTGATCCCGCAGGTCGGCGACGAGCAGCGGAGCACGCCGGAAGAACTGCTGGAACTCAAGGTCAGGGCGCGCGACGGTGGGTCCGTCTCCCTGCGCTCGCTGGTCACCCTGCGAACCGAAGCCGCGCCGCGCGTGCTGAGCCGCTTCCAGCAGCGCAACGCCGCCAAGATCTACGGGGTTGTCGCGCCGGGTGTGACCAAGGAGGAGGCGCTCAGCGCCCTGGAGGCCGCGGCGAAGAAGATCGTGCCCTCCGGGTACGCCATCGACTATGCGGGCGAGAGCCGCCAGATGCGGACCGAGGGCGCCACGCTGGTGTCCACGCTGGGCTTCGCGATCGGGCTGATCTACCTCGTTCTGGCGGCGCAGTTCGGCAGTTTCCGCGACCCCCTCATCGTCCTGCTCGGCTCGGTCCCCCTGGCCTTGACCGGCGCGATGCTCTTCACCGCGGGCGGAGCGACCACCATCAACATCTATTCGCAGGTGGGCCTCATCACCCTCGTGGGTCTGGTCGCGAAGAACGGCATCCTGATCGTCGAGTTCGCCAACCATCTCCAGGAGCAGGGGTTCAGCAAACGCGGCGCGGTGCAGCGTGCCGCCGCGACCCGCCTGCGCCCAATCCTCATGACCTCCGCCGCCACGGTCTTCGGCCACCTCCCGCTGGTGTTCGTGACCGGCGCGGGCGCCGAGTCCCGCAACAGCATCGGCATCGTGCTGGTCAGCGGGATGGCGATCTCAACGTTCTTCACCCTCTTCGTCGTGCCCTCGATCTACGTGCTGCTCGCGGTGCGCCGCCACGCCCCGGCGCACGCCCACCAGCCCGGCGAGGCGCAGCCCGGCCACGCCGCTCCGCACCGCGGCCTTTCCCCAGCGCTCTGAACTTCCGCGGGGAAGGCTTCCCGCTCCGGCCGCTCGGCGCCTACTTCTTGACCTTCGCCGCGGCGGCCTTGACCTTCGGGTAGTACCTGCTGAACACGAAGTCCGCCTCGGGGCCGGCGTTGGATTCGTGGCACGACGAGCAGTTCGCCTTGGGCTGAGCCGCCGCTTCGGCGGCGTACGGCGGCTTGCCGTGGTTGAAGTTGTAGTACAGCCAGTTGCCGGGAGCCTCGGGGCCCTTGCTCTTGTCCTTCACGGCGACGTCGAGGCCGTTGAACTCGCCCTCGAAGTACCCGGCGCCGCTCGGGGCCTTCTTGTCCCCGACCTTGATCAGTTCCTTCGCGAGGATGGTCCCGTCCGGCCACTTCGCGGTCTTCTTGTACTCGGCCCACGCCCACTGCGGGACGTACACCGCGTGGAACTCCGGGAATGCCGCCTCCCCGTTGTTCTGGTCGTTCGGAGTCACCGGCGTCCCGAGCTGCACCCAGTCGCGGAACACCTCCGGGTCGATGGTCTTGAGTTTCCCGTCCGCCGTGTAGCGGGGTTTGGTCTGATCGGAACCGCCATCGGCGGCGCCGAGCATCGCAAGCCCAACCATCACGCCCGACACTCCAGCCGCGAACATTGCAGCGGTCGACTTCTTCATGCTCTGCCTCCAAGGGACGTGTGAACGAGGGATGACTCCCAGTGAGACGCCGCTCTGCTGCCCGCGGTGTCGCCCCGATGTGTTCGAATTTGAGGAAAGAAATCGCGGGAGAGGGGGCGTCGCCTGGCCCCCGGCGCAACCTGCCAGCAGAGAATCGCCTGCTCGACTCGGTGCGGGTGGGGCGCTGCGCAAGGAAAGCCCGGCGTCTCACGCCGGGCCTCCGAGGATGCGCAACCATCAAACCGGTTCCGCGCGCGGACCTCAACCTCCAGCGCTCACCGAGCCTTGTCCTGCACCACGAGCGTCAGACGCTCGGTGTCGATGTCGTACACGTAGCCGTAGATGTTGACCTTCTTCGGCACCCCGGGCGACTGACGGAGCAGCCGGACATCCTCGTTCAGCGAGACGGAGAAGTCGCCGATCGCCACGTCCCGCCGGTTGTAGGCCTTGGAGATGTCCTCGCCCGCCTCCTTCTGATAGGCCGAGGCGATTCCCTCGGGCGTGTACGACGTGGCGCCGCAGTTCGTGTGGTGCACCACGACGATGTTCTCCAGCCCGAAAAGGTGATGGCCGACCGTGATGGACCGGAGGGCGTCCACCGCGCGTCCGCCGGCGTCGACCACCGGCAGGATCGTCGCGGTGCCGCCCACCTTCCGTCCCTGCGCGTCCCGGATCAGCTCCCCGGGGTAGACCTCGCCGGGCAATGCGTCGGCGACCACCTCGGGAACGCGGATGCAGCGCGGGTCCATGCAGTACACCACCATGGTGCGGATCGGCACGGCCTTGCGGAAGGCGCGGTAGAAGCCCGCCTCGTTGAAGTTCGGGGCCTTGCTGAAGATGTACTTGTCGAACCCGCCAGCCGGCGCGGGCACGACCACGGCGCGGCGGTCCGGCAGCCGCCCCATGAACTCCCGGATCTTCGCCGCGATCAGCGCCCCGTCCTCCTCGAGCGCGAAGTGCCCCGTGTCCAGCAGGTTGAAGTCGATGTTCTTCACATCGCGCTTGTAGCCCTCGGCGCCCGCGGGGGGGAAGATTTGGTCGTTCTTGCCCCACACCACCAGCATCGGAGGCTGGTGCTTCCGCAGGTATTCCTGCCACGCGGGGTAGAGCGGAGGATTCGAGCCGTAATCCTTGAACAGCGCGATCTGCACCTCCTTGTTGCCCGGCCTGTCGAGCACGGCCTGGTCCGCGAGATAGGCGTCCGGGCTGATGTTCTTCGGGTCGCGTGCTCCGTGGAGGTAATGCCACTTCGTGGTCTCGAGGGTCAGGAACCCCTCGATCTTTGCCCGCAGTTCCGGCGTGGGGTTCTTCCAATATTCCTTCAGCGGCGCCCAGAAGCCGTCGGGGAGCCCCTCGACGTACGCGTTGCCGTTCTGCGCGATGATCCCGGTGATCCGCTCGGGGTGCTTCGTCGCCAGTCGGAAGCCGATCGGCGCGCCGTAATCCTGGATGTAGATCGCGAACTTGCTCAGCCCGATCTGCTCGGTCAACGCGTCCACCACGCTGGCCAGGTTGTCGAAGGTGTACGCGAACTGCGCCGCCGGCGGCTGCGAACTCTGCCCAAACCCCGGGTAGTCCGGCGCGATCACGTGGAACCGGTCGGCCAGCGCCGGGATCAGGTCGCGGAACATCGACGACGACGATGGGAACCCGTGGAGCAGCAGGATGGCCGGCGCATCGTTGGGCCCGGCCTCTCGATAGAAGATGTCGAGACCGTTGACCTTGGCGGTGTTGTAGCGCACCCGGCTGGCGGGCTCGGCCTGCGCGGCTTGCGGCTCGGGCCGCTTGACGGGGGTCTGGTCAGCCGCGGACGCCGTGCCGCCGACGCCGGCAAGCAGCATGCCCGACGCGACGATGGCGGATGAGAGACGGTGAGGAATCATGAGGTCATCTCCGGGTGAGCGGGAACATCCCGTGGGCCGCGGCAGACAGACCGGGCGCACACGAATCATCCGATGAACCGCGCCCGGCTCGTGTGACGCCGAGGCCGAAGATGCGCCTCGCGGAAGGGTGGCCCTCCGTGTCCGGCGGTCCGCGCGCCGGAGGCTACGATTGCCCCCCGCGCGGGTCACCCTTATACCAGCGAGCCCACACGTGGAAAGATCGGTCGGGAGCGAAACCCACGAGATCGCCGGGCGAACACCCTCTCCGGAGGCTGCCGCAGAGCAGCCGCTGGTTCACCGCCTGAAGGCCGGGGAGGACGCGGCGTATGCCGATCTGGTCGCCGCGCACTCCGGCCGGATGCTGGCCGTCGCGGCCCGTATCTGCCCCGAAGAGGCCGAGGACGTGCTGCAAGAGGCGTTCATCTCCGCGTTCAAGGCGATGCCGAAGTTTGACGGTCGTTCCCTGCTGGGCACGTGGCTCCACCGCATCACCGTCAATGCCGCTCTCATGCGGCGCCGGAGCCGCTCGCGCCGCCGCGAGGTCGACGTCGAGGGCCTGATGCCCAGGTTCCGAGGCGGGTTCTTCGAGGCGACGCCCGAGCCGGTGCCCGAGCCTGTCACAGCAGGGGGGCTGCTCGACATCGAACAGAAGAAGGCGGTCTGGGCGGCCATCGAGCGGCTGCCGGAGGATTATCGCACCGTGGTTGTGCTGCGCGATATGGAGGGGCTGAGTTCCTCGGCCGTCGCGGCCTCGCTGGGTGTCAGCGACGCGCTGGTGAGGCAGAGGCTGCACCGCGCCCGCCTGGCGCTCACCAAACTCCTCGCCGCCTCTGAGTTCGCAGGAGCGGGAGCATCATGAGCAACCCACAGCCCGGTGATTCAGACTTTGTCCCCCCGGGGGGAATCACCTGCGAGCGCTGCGTCGAATTCCTTCTCGACCACTCGGAAGGGACGCTCATGCCCGAGGAACTCCGCGCCTTCGAGGAGCACATCGCGGCCTGCCCCCCGTGCGGCGCGTACCTCGCGAACTACACGCGGGTCGCGCGCCTCGCGGAAGCCGCGGGTGGTCCCTCCCCCGGCTCCCTCCCGGCGCCGCAGAGACTGATCGACGCCATCCTGCGCGCGCGGCGCCATTCGCACGGATGAGCCGGATCCCGCGGGGCGCCTCCCGACTCGGTGCAACCGCGTGGCGCGCGGGCTGTATGCTTCGGGAGCGAACGAATGAACGCCTCCCGCGCGCCGCGACCGCTCCCGCCCCGCCAACCCGCCCCGAACAGCGCGGCGCTGACGCACCCGGACGCGTGGCGCGAGCTCATTCGGGTGACAGGCCTGGTGCGCCGCGTCGCCGAGCCGCACTTCGAGCGGCTGGGGATCAGCGGCGCCCAGTGGGGGGTTCTTCGCGCGCTCGACCGCCTCGAGGCCAAGGGGATGCCCCACCCGCGCATGCACGAGCTCGGCCTCGAACTGCTGGTGCAGCCCCCGAGTCTGAGCGCCACCGTCGATCGCATGACGCGCTCTGGCCTGGTCGCGCGGCGGCACGACGCCGACGATCACCGATCCCGCCGCGTCTGCATGACTGCGGACGGGCGGCGTTTCCTTCGCGGCGCTGCGCCCGCCCACCGGGCCTGGGTCGATGGCATCATGGTCGGGCTTTCAGAGCCGGAGCGGCGCCGCCTAGGCGATCTGCTCGGCAAGCTCGCGGACCACCTGGCGCGGACCGCCGCGGGCGACGCCCCCGCACGACGCCAAGGCCCCGCCCCATGGCGGACGAGGAGCCCGCGATGAAGCGAGTGATTCTGGCTGTTCTCCTGCTCGCGTTGCTCGCCGCCGGCGGCTACGCGCTGATCCGATGGAGGCAGTCCGCCGCCACGCCCGCGTTCTCCTACCGCCTCGCCTCCGCCCTCCGACAGGACGTGGTCTCGACGATCAGCGCGACCGGAACGATCGTCCCCGAGGACGTCGTCGACGTCGGCGCCCAGGTGAACGGCCAGATCGCCTCGTTCGGCGACGACGCCGATGGCAGGCCGGTGGACTACCGGTCGAGCGTCGCGGCGAACTCGGTGCTCGCGCGCATCGACGACGCGCTGTACGCCGCCCAGGTCGCGTCCGACGAGGCGTCGCTCTCCCAGGCCAGCGCCGCGGTGCTGGTCGCGCAGTCGCAGCGCGACCTTGCCAGGGCGCGCCTGTACCAGACCGAGCGCGACTGGAACCGGGCCCAGAAACTCGGCGAATCGCAGGCCCTCTCGCAGGCCGACTACGACGCTTCCAAGTCCAACTACGAGCAGGCCGTGGCCAGCCTCGCCGTCGCCGAGGCGCAGATCGTCTCCGCGGGCTCGCAGGTCGAGATCGCCAAGGCGTCGCTGCAACGCTCCCGGCGGAACCTCTTCTACTGCACCATCACCTCGCCCGTCGACGGCGTCATCATCGACCGCCGCGTCGAGATCGGCCAGACCGTCGTCTCCAGCCTCAACGCCCCCAGCCTCTTCCTCATCGCGAAGGACCTCTCGCGCATGCAGGTGCTCGTCCAGGTCAACGAGGCGGACATCGGCAACGTCAAGCCCGGCGAGCGCGTCTTTTTCGCCGTCGACGCCCTCCCCGGGGAGCGCTTCGAGGGCGAGGTCCGCAAGGTGCGCCTCAACGCCACCATGACCCAGAACGTCGTCACCTTCACCGTCGAGATCGTCACCGACAATTCAGCCCTGCGTCTGCTCCCGTACCTCACCGCCAACGTCCGCTTTGTCGTCGACCGCCGCGAGCAGGCGCTCGTCGTGCCCAACGCGGCGCTCCGATGGGCCCCGCGGACTGAGCAGGCGCTCGCTCCCGCGGCTCGACCGACCGCGCCCGGGGCCCCGGGGGGGGCAGCCGCATCCGGTTCCGGGGCGGCATCATCGGCCCCCGCCGCGTCTCAGCGCCAGCCCGCCGATGCCGCAATGCCGAGGCAGGGGGGGGGCCGCCCGACCGGCGCGCTCGCCGGCGCCCCCGCCGCATCCGCGGCGCCACCGGCCTCCCGCGGCCCAAGCGGGCCGCGCGCGCAGCCCCGCGTCTGGGTCCTCCGCGAAGGCGCTCCGACCGCGATCACCGTGCGCGCCGGCCTGTCCGACGGCACGTTCACCGAGGTCATCACCGACGAGCTCAAGGAGGGCGACGAGGTCATCGTCGGCGAGGTCAGCGCCTCCGCCGCCGCCTCCGGCGCCACCACCAATCCGTTTGCCCCGCAGATCTTCCGCGGAGGAGGCGGCGGCGCCCGCCCCGCGGGCCGCTGAACCATCCATCAGTTCCGATGCCCAGGCCGCTCATCCAACTCGAGGATATCCGCCGCACGTTCCACGTCGGCGATATCGACGTCCCCGTGCTTCGCGGGATCACGCTCTGCATCGAGCGGGGCGAGATGGTCGCGCTGACCGGCCCATCCGGTTCTGGGAAGACAACCCTGATGAACACCCTCGGCTGCCTCGACCGCCCGACCTCCGGATCGTACTGGCTCGACGATGAGGAGATCACCCGCCTCACCAAGGACGGGCGCGCCCGCGTGCGGAACCGCAAGATCGGCTTTGTCTTCCAATCATTCAATCTCCTCCCCCGCACCACGGCGCTCGAGCAGGTGATGATGCCGCTCTCGTACACCGCGTCGGGCATCACCGACCGCGAGGCTCGGCGCCGCGCCGAGGACCTCCTCGTCATGGTCGGGCTGAGCGAACGCATGGACCACACCCCCAGCCAGCTCTCCGGCGGGCAGCAGCAGCGAGTCGCGATCGCCCGCGCGCTGGTGAACCGTCCTCCCGTGCTCTTCGCCGACGAGCCGACCGGCAACCTCGACTCCCGCACCACCCTGGAGGTCCTGGCCATGCTCCAGAGGGTCAACGCGGAAGAAGGCATCACGATCATCGTCGTCACCCACGACCCCGTCGTTGCGGGCCACACCCGGCGCAACATCAGGCTCCGCGACGGGCTCGTCGAATCCGACACCGCGCAGACCCCGCTGCTCGCCGGCGTCGCCGCCGCGGCGCCGGCCCCCGAGGAGGCCGCCGCGTGACCTTCGCCAAGACGCTGCGCACCGCGCTCCGCGCCCTCCGCCGCAACATCACCCGCTCGGCGCTCACCGTGCTGGGAATCGTGATCGGCATCGCCGCCGTCATCGCCATGATGGAGATCGGCAAGGGCTCCTCCGGCGCCATCGCCAAGACCATCTCGAGCATGGGCGCCAACAACCTCCTCGTCCTCCCGGGCGCCGCGGCCAGCGGCGGCGTTTCGTTCGGCGGCGGGAGCACCCTCACCCTGACGGCGGAAGACTGCGACGCCATCCTCCGCGAATGCCCCGCCGTCAAGGCCGCGGCCCCGCTCGTCCGGGCCCGCACCCAGGTCATCTACAAGGAGCGGAACTGGGTGCCTCAGTCGATCGTCGGGAGCACCCCGGCGTACCTCGAAGTCCGCGACTGGTCGAACCTGACGGAGGGCGAGATGTTCAGCGCCGCGGACGTGCGCAACGCCTCGCGCGTCTGCCTCGTGGGCCAGACGATCGTTCGCGAGCTCTTCCAGGGCCGCTCCCCGGTCGGCGAGGAGATCCGGCTTCAGAGCGTGGGCTTCCGCGTCGTCGGCGTGCTGTCGCAGAAGGGGGCCAATGCCTTCGGGCAGGATCAGGACGATCTTGTTCTCGCCCCGTGGACCACGATCAAGTATCGCGTCTCCGGCTCATCGGGGTCGGGCGCCGCCGCCGGCGGCTCCGCGAGCGCCTCGTCCACGTCGAACTCCGTCTTCCCCGGCGCGCCCAGCGTGTTCCCCGCGACGTCCGCCGCGCAGGCCCTCGACAAGCCCATGCCCGTCCGCTTCGCCAACGTCGATCAGATTCTCGTCGCCGCCGCTTCCTCCCCGGAGATCAGGTCCGCGATGGCGCAGATCACCGACCTGCTCCGCGAGCGGCACCGCGCCCGCCCCGGAGAGCCGGAAGACTTCTCCCTCCGCGACATGACCGAGACCGCCAACGCGCTCTCCTCCACCACCACCATGATGACGAACCTCCTGCTCGCGGTCGCGCTCATCTCCCTGGTTGTTGGAGGCGTGGGCATCATGAACATCATGCTCGTCTCCGTGACCGAGCGCACCCGCGAGATCGGGCTGCGCATGGCCGTCGGCGCCCGCGCCCGCGACATCCTCCTCCAGTTCCTCACGGAGGCGACGGTGCTCTGCCTCCTCGGGGGGCTGCTCGGCCTCTCGCTCGGACGGGGCGCCGCGATCATCGTGAAGCAACTCCTCCGATGGCCCGTCGAAGCCTCCCTCGAGGCCGTCATCGCGTCGATCGCCGTCTCCGCCGCCGTGGGAATCGTCTTCGGCTTCTACCCCGCCTGGAAGGCCTCGCGCCTCGATCCGATTGAGGCCCTCCGGTATGAATGACGCCAGGCGTCGGATCCCGATGATCGCCCTCCTCGCCGCCGTGCTGCCCGCGGCGTGCACCGTCGGTCCCGACTTCGAGCCGCCGGCCCGCGTCGCGCCGGGCGCATGGACCGGCGCCGATCCCGGCGCCTCCGACCGCCCCGTTCCCAGCGCCCCCGTGAACGAGCCCGCGGATCTCGCCGCGTGGTGGACCAGGTTCAACGACCCGACGCTCACCTGGATCATCGAGCGGGTGGCCGCGGACAACCTCACGCTTGCGCAGGCCCAGTCCCGCGTGCGCCAGGCCCGCGCCGTGCGCTCGATCGCCGCGGGCGCGCTCCTCCCGACCGTCGACGCCTCGGCCTCGTACCAGCGCAGCCGCAGCCGCGTCGGCCCCGTCGCGTCCACGGCCAACTTCTTCCGCGCGGGCTTCGACGCCTCCTGGGAGATCGACGTGTTCGGAGGGCTCCGCCGCGGCGTCGAAGCGGCGGACGCCGACCTCGAAGCCGCCTTTCTCAACCGCGAGTCCATCCTCGTGTCCCTCGAAGGCGAGGCCGCCACGGCCTACTTCGACCTCCGCGGCGCCCAGCGCCAACTCGGCATCGCGCGCGAGAACCTCAACGCCCAGCGCCGCACCCTCGAACTCACCCAGCAGCGCCTCGACGCCGGCTTCGTCAGCGCCCTCGACGTCGCCAACGCCCGCGCCAACGTGACCCAGACAGAATCGCAGATCCCGAACTATGACGCCCAGTTCCGCGCCGCCGCGTACGCCCTCGGCGTGCTGGTCGGCCAGGAGCCCGACGCCCTCCTTCAGGCGCTCACGCCCGGGTCGCCGCCCGCCGCCATCCCCGATTCGATCCCCGTGGGGCTCCCGTCCGAGCTTCTTGAGCGAAGGCCCGATCTCCGCGCCGCGGAAGCGTCGCTCCACGCCGCCACCGCCCGCGTCGGCGTCGCCGTCGCAGGTCAGTTCCCCCGCTTTTCCCTGACCGGCTCCTTCGGCACGCAGGGCCGCGACGCCTCGTCGGTCGTGAGCCTGGCGAACCACTTCTGGTCCATCAGCCCCGCGGTCACCTTGCCGCTCTTCACCGGCGGACGGGTCGAGGGCAACATCGAGGAGGCCCGCGCAGTCGCCGAGCAGGCCGCACTCGGCTACCGCCAGGCCGTGCTCGCGGCGCTGCAGGACGTCGAGACGGCGCTGAGCAACTTCACCCGAGAGCAGCAGCGCCGCTCCGCCCTGGCCGACGCCGCGGCCGCCAACCGCCAGGCCGTCGATCTCGCGCTCAGCCTCTACAACGCCGGCCGCACCGACTTCCTGAACGTGCTCTCCGCGCAGCGCTCGCTCTACGCGACCGAGGCCCTGCTCACCCAGTCCGAGACCAACATCGCGACCGACCTCGTCGCGCTCTTCAAGGCTCTCGGCGGCGGGTGGGCCCCGCCCCAGCCGCCGGCGCAGACGCTCGAGCCCGAATGATCCCCCGAAGCGCCGTGGGCGCACCCCGCTCCCCCGTGCCGCGCTCGGCAGAGTGCGGCGGTACCATCCTGGAATCACCCCCCGCCGGAGCAAACCATGATCACGCATCGCCACGTCGCGCCGTTGATCGGCGCCGCCCGAAGCGCCTTCCGCCGAGCGATGCTCGCCGCGGTGACGACCGCCCTGGCGGCCGCCGCCACCGCGCAGGCTCAGACTTCCTCGACCCCGCCTTCGAAGCCCGCGGCCAACGCCGCCGCCATCGGGGCCTGGGGCTTTGACGCGGCCGGCATGGACCGCTCCGTCAAGCCCGGGGATGATTTCTTCCTCTTTACCAGCGGTGTCTGGGCCAAGAACGTGGTCATCCCGCCCGACCGCTCGATCGACGGTCCCTTCTCCCGCCTCGACGAGCTCTCGGTCGAGCGCTGCCGCGAGATCCTCGAGTCGCTCAAGGGCCAGACCGAGGGCGACCGCGGCAGGCTCGCCGCCCTCTACGCCAGTTACATGGATGAGGCGGCAGTTGAGGCTCTCGACGCCAAGCCGGTCCAGCCCTTGCTCGACGAGATCCGCGCGGCGCGCACCCTCGGCGACATGTGCGCGCTCATGGGCCGCGCCAGCGCCGGCCTCGGCGTCTCCGCGTTCAACGCCCGCGTCAGCGACGACCCCAAGGAGCCCGACTATTACTCGCTCCGCGTGTTCCAATCGGGCCTGGGCCTGGGCGACCGCGAGTTCTACCTCCGCGACTCCTTCGCCAACCACCGGGCCAAGTACCGCGAGTACATCGCCTCGCTCCTGGGCATGGTCAACTGGCCGGACGCGTCCGCCGCCGCGGACAAGGTACTTGCCTTCGAGACGGAGCTCGCCAACGCCCACTGGTCGATCGCCCAGAGCCGCCAGGTCGAGAAGACCTACAACCCGATGACCCCGGCCGAACTCGAGAGCCTGACCCCGGGCTTCGATTGGCCCAGGTACTTCGAAGGCGCCCGCCTCGCCGGCGTGAAGAAGGCCATCATCTCGCAGAAATCCGCGTTCCCCGAGATCGCCTCGGCGCTCCAGAAGGCCGACCTCGCCACCCTCCAGTCCTGGGCCGCCTTCCACGCCGTCGACGGCGCCGCTCCGCTCCTCAGCAAGCGGTTTACCGACGCCCACTTCGCGTTCCGCCAGGGCTTCCTCAACGGCGTCCCCGCCCAGGAAGAGCGCTGGAAGCGCGGCGTGCGCTTCGTCGAGCGGGCCATGGGCGAGGCCCTCGGCCGCGAATATGTCGAGCGCTTCTTCCCCGCGTCCTCCAAGGCCCAGGTCGAGGCCCTCGTCGAGAATCTCCGCGCCTCGATGAAGTCCCGCATCCAGGCCCTCGACTGGATGACCCCCGACACCAAGGCCAAGGCCCTCGACAAACTCTCGAAGTTCGGCCTCAAGATCGGATACCCCTCCAAGTGGCGCGACTACTCCAGTCTCGAGATCAAGCCCGGCGACCTCGTGGGCAACTCCCTCCGCGCCCGCCGCCACAACGCCGACTTCTGGGCCGCCCGCCTCGGCAAGCCGGTCGACAGGGCCGACTTCGGCATGACCCCCCAGACCGTCAACGCGTACTACTCGTCGACGCGCAACGAGATCGTCTTCCCCGCCGCCATCCTCCAGCCGCCGTTCTTCGACCCCGCCGCCGACGCCGCGGTCAACTACGGCGGCATCGGCGCCGTCATCGGCCACGAGATCACCCACGGATTCGACGACCAGGGGCGCAAGTCCGACGGCGAAGGCCGACTCACCGACTGGTGGACCGCCGCCGACGCCGAGCAGTTCGTCGCCCGCTCCAAGGCCCTCGGCGCCACCTACGAGGCCGTCGAGTTCCAGCAGTTCCCCAGCATGCGCCTCAAGGCCGAGCAGACCATGGGAGAGAACATCGCCGACCTCGGCGGCCTGCTCCTCGCCCTCGACGCCTATCGCCTCTCGCTCAAGGGGAAGCCCGCGCCGGAGATCGACGGTTTCAGCGGCGTCCAGCGCGTCTTCCTCGGCTGGGCCCAGGTGTGGCGCGTGGCTCTCCGCGACGAGGCCCTCCGCCAGCGCATCATCAACGACGTCCACTCGCCGGGGCCGGTCCGCGCCGCGACGCCTCCCCGCCACATCGACGAGTGGTACCGCGCCTTCGGCGTCCAGCCGGGCGACAAGTCCTTCCTCCCCCCCGATGCGCGAGCCCGGATCTGGTGAGCGGCGGCCGCGCAGCGCGTGTCGGCGCCCCGGCCTGCGCGCAGGCATCACCCGCGCCCCACCGCTTCCGATGACGCGAATCCCGCAAGTCACCCCTCCCCGGTCGGCGCGCGGGATCACTACGATCGACGCATGGAATCCCCCGCAGGGTCCGCTCCGGAAGGGCATATCCGGCTCGTCTGCGTAGACGACTCTCACCTTCTGATCGCGGCCTGGGAGCGCCTCCTGTCGGCCCAGCCCGACATCCGGGTCGTGGGGACGTCCACTTCTGCCGACGGTCTGGTCGACCTGGTGCTGCGCCGCCAGCCTCACGTCGTGATGCTCGACCTCACGATGCGAGGGCGCGACGCCCTCGAGACGATCTCGGAGATCGCGGCGTCGGCCCCGGGGTCTCGCGTGCTGGTGTTCAGCGGCGTCTGCGACGCGGCGATCGTCGAGCGCTGCATGGCCGCGGGCGCCTGGGGCTTCGTGGCGAAGCACTCGGATCCGCTGAAGGTCATCGCCGCCGTCCGCGCCGTCGCCGCCGGAAGGGTGGTGCTGCCCGACAGCCTCGCGGACTGACCGTTCCGGCCGCTCAGCGGTGCTGGTACACCCGCCGCGCCTCCGGGCTGAGGGCAAACTCTCCGCGGGCGACGCGCCGCAGCGCCTCCAGGAGCGCTTCCGCGCCGTCGCTCTTGCAGACGTACCCCCAGACGCCGCTCCCGAGAGCCTGCTCGATCGCGCCCAGGCCGGCGTTCCCGGTGAAGATGATGAAGCGGGTGACGCACCCGGCTTCGGTCATCGCGCGGATGCACGCGAAGGGGTCGAGACCCGGCATATCAAGATCGACGACCGCCACATCGGGGCGGTGGTCGACAAGCATCGCGGCGAGGCGGTCGGCGGAAGGGATCCACCCAATCCAGGCCAGATCCGACTCGCGCTCCACGGTCACCTGCAGCGCCTCCGCGACCTGCGCGTTGTCCTCGACGACCAGGACCTTGATGCGATGTGACGCCATCGGGCTCATGGTCTACGCGGAGAGGAGTGCGCGGCGCGGAGGGCGTCGCGGACCTCGGAGAACGTTGGGCGTTCTCCGAGGGCGCGGACCCTCGGGTCATTCTTATTCTCTGGTTCCTCCCCCAGGAGCACCGCCCTGGTGGCTCCCGAGGGCGCCGCAGGCAGGCGGTCGACCACCCACAGGCTGGCGCTGGACGCCGCGCCGGCGTCGTCGCGCACCGCGTACCCCATCGCCGCGACCTCACTCGACACGAACGCGCGCATGCGGGCGTCGCGCACCACGACGAGCGCCGAGCGAGCCTCGCCATCGGCGCCGGCCTTCGGGGATTCGCACAGGGGCAGATCGATCATGAACGTGGCGCCCCGTCCGAGTTCGGACTCGATGGCCAGGGATCCCCCAGCGCGGCGGACATGGCCGTAGACCAGCGAGAGCCCCAGGCCGGTCGAGAGATCGCGGGGCTTGGTGGTGAAAAAAGCGTCGAAGCAGCGATCGCGGACCGAGGGCGGCATCCCGGGGCCGTTGTCCTCGACGCGAAGGCGCGCGACGCCGCCGACGGGGAGAATGGAGATTCGGATCAGCCCGTGCCCGCGCGGCTTCATGGCGTCCCCCGCGTTCTGGACGAGGTTGAAAACAGTCTGGGTGAGCCCGGCGCGCGAGATCGCGATCCACGTCTCGGTCGGCGGGGCCTCGCCCTCCAGGTGGATGCCGCGGGGCAGGGCGTTTCGCAGCATGGGTTCGGCGTCCAGCCACCAGGATCGCGCCTCCGTGCGGTCAGCGCCGGCGCGCTCGGGATCGAGCGCCAGCAGGCGCAGGCCGTTGCTGAGGCGCTGCAGGTACTCCACCGCGGTGCCGATCGCATCCGCGTCGGCGCGAGTCTGTTCGGAGGTCTGGCCGTGAAGGATCGAGGCGAGGCGCGCCCGGATGGGGACAAGCAGGTTCCCCATGTCGTGCCCGAGGCCCGCGGAGAGCGTCCCGAGCAACGCCATCCGCTCGGCGAGACGGAGCTGCTGGTGGCTGCGCTCGAGATCCGCGGTGCGCTCCCGGACGATCCGCTCGAGCGTCTCGTTGTCGCGGGCCAGCACCTCCTCCGCCGACTTCCTGTCGTGGATGTCGGTCGAGGTGCCGATCCACGCGATAACCGCCCCAGAAGCCGAGCGCAGAGGCTCGGCGCGGGCCAGGAACCACCGGTGCTCGCCGTCGAAGCGACGGAGGCGCATCTCGCACTCGTAGCGCTTCCCGAGCGCGACGCAACGCCTCCATTCGTCGAGACAGCCCTCGCGGTCGTCGGGGTGGATGAGGGTACGGTTGCCTTCCGATGCGATGACCGGGTCGTACCCCGTGTAAGCGCGCCATTGATCGGAGACGTACGTGACGACACCCTCGGCGTCAGTTTGCCACAGAATCTGCGGCATCGCGAGCGCCAGCGTGCGGAATCGCTCCTCGCTCTGACGAAGAGCGGCCTCGGCCTCTCGCTGCTCGGTGATCTCGTCGACGACGACACCGACGCCGTCAACACCTCCGTCCGCGTCGGGCACCGGGAACCACCACTCGGCCCATGCCCTGGTGACGCCGGGATCCGCCGGCGTCTCGCCCTCGATGATCAGGTTGTCGGTGCGCTCGCCCCGGAACGCGCGCTCGAACGCGGGCGCGATGACCGGGGCGATCGACGGCAGGAGTTCGGCGATCGTGCGGCCGACGTGCTCGGGGGCGGGGATGCCGTTGATGTCCGCGAGCCGGTCATTGATGAACCGGTACCGCATCTCGCGGTCGAAGTAGGCGATGCCCACCGGGGCGGAGCGGATGAAGGCGTCCAGCGTCCTCAGCGCCGCGGCGCGCTCGGCCTCGAGGGAGCGGATGCGCGACTCGCGCTCGACCTCGGCGGAGACGTCAACAGTTGCGCCGACCAGACGCACCGGCGCCCCGGCGGCGTCGCGCATGATGCGGGCGCGGTCGTGGACCCAGACCCACCCGCCGTCGCGGCGCCGCATGCGGTAGCGCGATTCGATCGACACCGCCCCGCTCGCGACGGCGTCCCGGAAGCGGCTCTCCGCGCCCGCCAGATCCTCCGGGTGCATCCGCGAGGCCCACCACGCGGCGGTGCGCTCGTGCTCGTGCGGCAGATAGCCGAGCAGCGCGCCGAGGCCGTCGGAACGCTCGCACGCGCCGCCTCTGATGTCCCAGTCGTAGGTCATCCCGTGGAACGCCTCGGTGACCAGCCGGTGCCGCTCCTCGTTGGCCCGGGCCGCCTGGTCCGCAGAGCCGAGGTCGGTGACGTCAAGAGCAACGCCTGTGGCATGGCCGAGGCGCAGCGCATCGCCCTCGGGCACGAAGTAGGAGCGCCCCTGAAGACGCATCCACATGAGAGAGCCGTCCGGCCGGATGAGGCGGTGGCGGCATCGGAACACCCGCTCGGCGGAGCCGTCGGCCGGCGGCGAGTGGGCCTCGGCCAGAAGAGCCAGAACTCGCTCGCGGTCACCGGGGTGGATCAGATTGGCGAATGCCGCAAGCGACATCGGCGCATCCTGGGAGAGCCCGGCGAGCGCTCTGAGTTCGGCAGACCATTCCAATGACTCAGGAGGGCCCGGGCGGAAGAGATACGCGCCAAGCCCGGCGGCAGCGGCCGCTTCGCGCAGCGCCACATCGCTCCGTCTCAACGACACAGCATCGAACTTGGCTTCGGACGCCGACACAATGTTGATGGTAGCCGAACACGCGAGACACGCCACACATTGGACATGGCAGGATCAATGAAATGGCATTCATCACTTCCTCACAGACTGGATGCTCACCGCAACCATCCCATCAAGTCCGCGAGGAGGAACAGAGGGCGGCGCGGGGATCGTCGGCCATGCCGCGCCCCCGTCTCCGTGCAAGATCCGCCGTCCGCGCCGGCGCGCGGTCGGTCAACAACTTCGTCATGCCGCCTCCGGACCGCCCATCGAGGAATGCAAGGAGATTGCTGGTGCCGAATCCGCTCCGCGTCGCGGCCGTTCTCTGCCCGCTCGTCGCCGCCGGGATAGCCGGGTGCTCACCCATCGAGGGGCGCTTTACCGCTGACGCAAACGCGAAACTCGACGGCGCCATGACGATGAAGTTCGAAGGCCCGATCGTCATGCAGATGCAGGGCCCGACCGTGCACTACGAGGGAACTTTCGTGTCAAAGGAACTCGCGGAGCGCATCGAGGTGAACAGGACCCGCACCGACTGGCTCCTCGCCGTGATCGGCGAGCCCAACGCCGCGGCGGCCCTCGACGACGGAACCGAGATCTGGAAGTGGTCCTACCGTCCCACCGAGCAGACCTCGTCTGTCGTCTCCGTCTTCGGCGGGGGGTCCAAGGACGAGCCCAGGCTCCAGCCCGTGACCACCTACGTCAGGCTGCGCAACGGCGTCGTCATCGAGCGCTGGCGCGACTGAGCCGGGCGTCTCGCCGCATGACCCGTCCTTCATGCGGCGTTCACCGTCCCCCGCGCTGTCTGTCCTCCGGATAGACGGGATGCCGCGACCGACCTGGAAAGGCCATCTGTCGTTCGGCCTGGTGATGATCCCGGCGGTGCTATACCCCGCGGAATCGCCGACGGCGCGCCTGGATCTCGACCTGCTCGACGCCCGGGACCACTCGCGCGTCCGCTACAAACGGGTGAACGAAAAGACCGGCGACGAGGTGCCTTGGGACCGCATCGTCAAGGGCCACAAGCGGGGGGATGGGTACGTCATCCTCGAGCCGCAGGACTTCGAGCGCTCGGCGCAGGACGTGGTCCGCGGGGTTGAGATCGTCGAGTTCGTCGACGCCGCTTCGATCAGCCCCGTGCTCTTCGAGAAGCCCTACTTCATCGAGCCGGCGAAGGGCGGCGAGAAGGCCTACGCGCTGCTCCGCGAGACGCTCCGCGATTCCGGGCGGGCGGGGATTGCGCGGGCCGTGCTGCAGTCGCGCGAGCACCTCGCGGCCCTGCTGCCGCTCAGCGACGTCCTCACGCTGATCACGCTGCGCTTCAACGACGAGATGCGCAAGCCGGAGGATGTGGAGGCGGCCCGGGGCCGCGGGTCGGCAGCGGGTGGGAAGGTCAGCGCGCAGGAGATCGACATAGCCAAGAAACTGGTCGAGGGGATGTCTGCCCCTTGGAAGCCGGAAAAGTACCGCGACACATGCCACGACGCGCTGCGCGCGGTGATCGAGGGGAAGGCCGAGGGCCGCGCCAGGCCCCTCGAACCCGAGAAGCCGACCAGAGCCCCCGCGAGCGCGGACATCATGGACCTGCTCAAGGCGAGCCTCGGGCGGCACCAGGCCCGGGAGCGCCGCAGGCCGGAGGCGCCCCCCGCGCGCCGCGGCCGCAGACCCCGACCGCCGGCGAAGAAGCCGGCGCGGCGCTGAGCCGTGGGCCTCGCCCGCTAAAGGCAGAAGCGCGACTTCGCCCGATCGCCCGAGCCGGCGCCGCGGAAGCCGCCGCTCCGGCGCGACCAAGCAGTCGCATCCTTCGTCGTCCAGAAGCACTCCGCCTCGCACCTCCATTTCGACTTCCGCCTCGAGCACCAGTGCGTGCTCAAGAGCTGGGCGGTCCCCAAGGGCCCGAGCCTCAACCCCAAGGACAAGCGGCTCGCGGTCGAGGTCGAGGACCACCCGGCCGAGTACGGCTCGTTCGAGGGCACGATCCCGAAGGGCGAGCACGGCGGCGGGACGGTGATGCTCTGGGACCGCGGCACATGGTCGCCCCTGGACGGCGCCAGCCCGCGCGCAGCCTTGCGCAAGGGCCTGCTCAAGTTCACGCTCCGCGGCGAGCGCCTGCGCGGGGCGTGGATGCAGGTCCGGCTCAAGGGCGAATCCGAGAAGCGCAACTGAATGCTGGTCAAGGAGAGCGACGAGCACGCCGCGGCCGCTGGCGCCCGCCCCATCACCGAGGCGGAAACCACGAGCGTCGCGACCGGCCGGACCATGGAGGAGATCGGCAAGGGCGACGCCGTCTGGCGGAGCAACCGGGCGACAGGGGAGACAGCGGCAACGCCCCCGCGGCGCCGGGGGCAGAACACCCCGCCGCCCCCGCCGCTTGATCCCGCGGCGCTCGCCGGAGCCCGCCTTGCGAAGATGCCCGGGGCGCCGGCGCCCCTGCTCGCCCAGAGAGCCGACGCGGTTCCCTCCGGCGAAGGGTGGACGCACGAGATCAAGTTCGACGGCTACCGCATCCTGGCCCTGTGCGATGGCGCGGGCGCGACGCTCCTGTCGCGCAACGGCCTGCGCTGGTCGGCGCGCTTCCCCGAGATCCGCGCCGCGCTGGAGGGCCTCGCGGCGCCCGCCGCGGTGTTCGACGGCGAAATCGTGTCGCTGCGCCGCGACGGCGTGTCCGGCTTTCCGGGCCTCCAGGATGCGCTCAAGCGCGGCCTGACCGGAGTCCTCGTCTACATGGTCTTCGACCTGCTGCACTGGGCGGGGTTCGACCTCACCGGGTGCTCCCTGGCCGACCGGCGCGCCGCCCTCCGCGACCGGGGCGGCGCCGCGCGCATGAGCGATGCCCTCGACGGAAGGGGCGAGGAGATCCTGTCTCTCGCCTGCCGGCTGGGCTCGAGGGCATCGTGTCCAAGAGACTCGAGAGCACCTACAGCCCGGGCAGGACCGGGGCGTGGCTGAAGATCCGCTGCGGCAAGCGGCAGGATTTCGTGGTGGGGGGGATGACCCGGCCAAGAAACTCGCGCGCGGGCTTCGGCGCGCTGCTCATCGGCGCCAACAACCAGGACCGCGGGCTCGTCTACGCCGGCCGCGTGGGATCAGGTTTCGACGACGCCGAACTCGCCTCCATCGAGAAGGCCCTGAGGCGGCGCTCCAGAGAGACCTCGCCGCTCGCCGACCTCAAGAAAGGCGCCGAAGCGCGGGGCGCCCTGTAGACCGAGCCGGCCATGGTGATCGAGGTGTCGTACACCGGGTGGACCGCGGACAGGCGCCTGCGGCGCCCCGTGTTCGTGGGCCTGCGCGAGGACAAGCCCGCCGCGGAGGTCGTGCTCGAGACGCCCCCCGACGATGACGAGACGGGCCAACGCCCGCCGGAGGCAACGACGAAGAACCCGAAACCCGCTGCGCGCCCCGCGCAGCGCAAGCCCCCCTCGCGAGACACTCCTGCGCCGGCGCCCGACGACCCGATCTTCGGCGTCGCGATCACCCACCCCGACTTCACCGTCCGCACGGCCATCGCCCGCACGCGCTGCCGCAAGCGCGACCCGTGGGCCGACATGCTCGGCCCGCGCCAGAGCGTCCCCGAGTGCCTGCTCAAGAGCCTGACGGAACCCCCGGGCGAGCGCAAGGGAAGCGACAGGAGAAAGAGGCGGCCCGGGCTCCATCCGATGCCCGAGCCGCCCTCACGACGCTGCGCGTGCTTCCGTCGAGCAGCGCAGCGAGACCTGATCACTTCCGCGGTTAGCGGCCCCCCGAGCCACCGCCGCCCCCACCCCCGCCTTTGGAGCCGCCCTGGCCGCTCCCCCCGCCGCCCTGGCCGCCACCTTTGGCCGAGCCGCCGGAGTTCCCGTCCTTGCTTCCGCCGCTCTTGTTCGCGTCGCCCTTTTTGGCGTCGCCCTGGTTGCCCTTCTGCTGTTCCATGGTCGATCTCCACTTGCCGGTCTCAGAATCGCCGATCGGCGAGGCGCCCGGTGTCACGGTGATCCGCCGCGGCTGCTCCGGGGGCGGCCGCGCGCGGCTGTCTTGCCCGGCGCGATGCCCGCGCCGGGAGTCTTGGTCCTTGTCTTCTGCTCTCCGCCCCCGTCCTGCTTGTTGACGGTGGCCCAGGCGATGCGCTCCGCCGTACCTTCCGAAGCCCCACGCTCGCGGTAGGAATCCTCGATGTGCTCTGCCTTCCGCTTCTGCTTGGCCGTGTACGCGGACTTCTCGCCCCGAGGCATCGCGGACCTCCTTGTGCTCACAGGCCGGGAAGACCGGCGGCTCCGCCCTGGATTGCCCCCGTCTCCTCCGGGCCGGTCGTATCGACAGCGGTGGGGGAGTCAACGTCGGAGCCAACAGCCGTAGCGCCGCCCGGCCCGTACGCCTTGTCGCGCTGCTCGTTCGATCCCGCGCCGGGGCGGGGCGGCACTTCAAGGCCGGTCTCCGAAGAGCGCGCCGAAGTGCCCGACTGATCCGATTCACGATCCGGCCGATCGGGCGTGATCGGCGGTGTCTTGGCGGTCGCCATGGGGAATGCCTTTGTTCGGGGAGAGTTGCAAGAGTCCCTGTGTGCTGAAGCGTCGCGACGCCCGGTGAGCGCGCGGTGAAGACGCGGTGAATCCGCCGCCCCCCGTGGTCCGCAGCCCGCGCAAACGAAAGCCGCCAGCACCTGACGGCGCCGGCGGCTCTCGAGCGTGGAATGCGTTGGAGAACGGGCTCCTACCTCGGAGGCGTGCGCCCGTCGCGCCGCTCTGTCCCGGGCTGCATCCCAGGGTCGCGCCTCTCCGGGGGCTGGGGCGCAGCCGGGCGACCGTCTCCCCGACCGCGGCCGCCGTCGATCCCGGAGCCCTCGCCCGGCCCGCCCATGCCGTCGCGCTCCGAGCGGCGGTATCCGTCCAGATCGCGCGGCTGCACCTGGTAGGCGCCGTAGATGTTCCCGACTTCTGGCGACGTGTTCAGCGTGGTCACGTCGCTCGGTGTCTTCATGCTCGCCAGAACCATGTCCTTCGACGTGTCCACGCGCACCGTCCCGTCCATCGCGATCGACGCGATCTGCCACGGCACGAGCCGCTTGGTGTCGGCGATGCCCAGGAAGTTCTGGTTCGGGTCGATCGACAGGAAGGCCACCACGCCGGAGGCGGCGTCGATGATGACGTCGTCCACCTTGCCGCAGTCGGCGCCGCGGCAATCCAGCCGCGCGTCCACGACGCGGCTCAGCAGCACGTTCCGGTAGTAGGGCGCCGCGTAGGTCTTGCCCCCGGCCTGGAAGGAACCCCCCGACCACGCACCCGACCCGGCCTGGTCGCGAAGGTTGATCTCGCGGCCGCTGACCCGCGCCGCCGTGGCCACGTTGATCGGCACATACTCGATGCTGATCTTCTCCCCGCGGTTCAGCGCCGCCTCACCGCCGCTCAGGTACCACGACGGCCCCAGGGCGACCTTCTTGGTGGACCCGTCCTGCGCCGCCACCTCGACCACCACCGTGTCGCCGAACCGCGGGGAGTACTGGCGGTCGATCCGCCGAATCTCGCCCTCCACGCGCTGCTTGGCGCCGGCGTCCCATTGCGACCCGTAGTTTTCGGAGTACTGCCCCCCGGTGTCGCGCTCCATGTGCTCGCGCATGGTCCCCGGCTGCGCGTCGCGCTGGCGTCGCGCAGTCTCGGGGGGCGTGTCATTCATCCCCGGCTCGCGCGCCTCCGTCCCGGGCTGGTTCGCGGCTGGAGCGCCCCGGCCGTCGCTCGGGCGAGCATCTGAGGCCCCACTCCGAGGCTCCGCCTGCGCGCCGTCCCGCCATTCCTCCGAACTGAACGTCGGGAAGCGGGCCAGGTCCTCCGCCGAGGCATCGAGGATCAGTCGCCCCCGGCCCGAGTCCCACCGGAACCGGTCGTACGGGACCGTCACCGTGCGGCCGCCCATCCCCAGCACCGCCCCCGTCTTGATCGCCACGGACCGCAACACGCCCGAGCCGCGATCCACAACCAGATCCGTGATCTCGCCAACGTTGTCGGTCGTCGAGCCCACGACATCGCGGCCGTTCATCCAGCGCGCCGAGCGGAAATCCGAGGCTCCCGACCGCGCCGGCGCAGCGCCGGCGCCGTCACGGTCGCGCTGGGACTGCCAGATCTCCGTGTTCGCCCCCGAGTTGGTCGTGGTCTGCCCGTGCGGCGGCGGGGCGTTGGGCGTCGCGCCGGGCTGCTGCGGCGTGTTCTTCGGCGGCGCCTGGCTCTGCGAGAGCGCGCTCTGCGTCAGGCTGGCGGCAGCGATGGTCGCGAGCAGCGGGGACAACATTCGGTGGGTCATGGCTGGGGCTCCTGGCGCCGCAGATCGCGGCGAATGATTGACCGAGGGAGATCGCGCGGGCCGCCTCCACCCCGGTGACAGTGCGGTGAATCGCGCCTCACGCCCACCTACGCCCCGAACGCCACCAAACCCCCCGCGACGGCGGCGATGGCCGCGGCGAGCCCGGCCATCGCCCACCAGAACGGAACCAGCGTG
>CANJRL010000002.1 GCA_947476675.1 Phycisphaerales bacterium | reverse complement strand
GGGGGGGGGGGGTATGCAAGGAAAATCTGAAAAAAACTTCGCCCGAGAATCGGGAGGATTGCATCGTCTACGCCAGCACGCGGATGAGGGCAAGCGTGCGGTCGTCGGTCTGGGGGCCGTGGGAGGCGACCTCGCGGAGCATCTCCGCGTGGATCTCGTGGAGCGGGCGGCTTCCGAGGCGGGCGAGGGCGGCGCGGAGGCGGTCGATGCCGAACTGGCGGCTGGAGGCGTCCATGGTCTCGGTGATGCCGTCGGTGTAGAGGGCGAAGACATCGCCGGGGGCGCACTGTTCGACCTGGGCGATGTAGGTCTCGTCGGCGACGATGCCCAGGGGCAGGCGGTCGTTGGGGAGGTCGCGGACCTGCCTGCTCGCGGCGGCATAGTGCAGGATGGGAAGGTGGCCGGCGAGGCCGATCTCGACGACGCGGTGCATCGTGGCGCCGCGGAAGCGCAGGCAGGCGAAGGTGACGAACATCTCGGGCGAGGTAACGTCGCCGACGACGGCGTTGAGGTCGTTGAGGAGGGAATCGATGGGGGAGTCTTCGCGGAGGCGCATGCGGATGGCGGCCTTGACCATGGCCATGACGACGCCGGCGCCGACGCCGTGGCCCGAGACGTCGGCGAGGTAGACGCCGAGGCGGCCGTTCTCATCGACGGCGTCGAGGAGGTCTCCGCCCATCTCGCTGGAGGCCTGGGAGCGGCCGTAAACCTGGATGGAGTCGCGGGAGAACTCGATGGGGGGGACGAGGGCGCGGTGGATGCGAGCGGCGGCGTCGACCTCGGCGCGGAGGCGCTCGCCGCGGCGCTCGACCGAGCGGGTGAAGCGGATGACGAGGATGTAGCCGATGACGATGCAGACGAGGGAGGCGGCGGCGTAGAAGAGCCGCGTGGCGCCCGGGGAGAGGGCGGTGGCCTCCTCGAAAAGGCCGAGCGCGTGGAGCCCGCGGAACATCTCCCACGGGGCGAACTGGAAGGGCACGACGAGGGCCAAGAGCCACCAGCGGCGGGCCATGAAGGTGTAGGCCCAGCCGATCGAGATGACGCCCGAGATAACCGCGGCGACGATCCCGGAGAGCCAATGGCCCGGAGTCGCGGCGACCAGGTGCATCAGGAAACCGATGGGGGCGAAGGTGAAGAAGACGCCGGCGAGGACGAGCCGCGCCTCCCCGGGCGCGAGGCTGCGGAAGCGCGGCGCGGATCGTGGTCGGTACGGGGGCACCCCGGAGGATGGTGACGAGGGCGGCGAGGAACCGCAAGAGAGGTCGGTGCGTGTTCAGGGCCCCGGCCCGGAAACTGCTCCTTCCGGTCGAACTTTCGGGGAAACGGATTGACCCCGCGCCCCCATCGATGACAATGGACGGCGACCCCGGCGACGGATCCGACACCGCCGCGGGTCACGCCTGTGCGCTCGACGCGGCTTGTGCGGAAGCCGGGCGCTGTCGGCGTCGGCGCGGCAGCCCCTGTGCGAGGGCCGGTCGGATGGCTCTCGTGTCTCCCCAATGACAAGGGTTGTTCCGATGCAGACCAAGTTCTTCGCCTGCGGCATGCTTGCGGTCGCCGGTCTGGCCTCCTCCGTGCCCGCGTTCGCGGCGAATGATCCCGTGGCGGTGGCCGCGATCAGCCCGGCGCTGCGCAGCGCCGACGGCCTGACCGAACTTCGGCTTCCCGACGGCACGCTGCTGGCCTCGACCCGCGGGTCGTACAGCGGCGTCAAGGCGGCGCAGGTGGGGTCGACCACCGTCGCCTCGTGGACCGAGTCCGGCGCTGACGGCTCGGTGCGAAGCGGCTTCGCCCACCGGGTTGCCGGAGGGGCGATGCAGGTCGTCAACGACGCGTCGTACCTCCTGGGCGCCAAGTACGGGCTCATCGATCCGGCCGGCGAGATCGTCGCTCCCCCGGCGCTGGCCGCCCGGGCGGGTTCGTCGCTGCGCCTGGTCCAGTTCACCGCCATCCCTTCGCAGAATCTGACCGACGCGGTCAAGGCGCTGGGGGGCGAGGTCTACGGGTATGTGGCGAACTACGCGTTCATGGTGCGGCTCGACGACGCCGCGGCGGCCGCGGTGGCCGGCCTGCCCTTCGTCCGCGCCGTGCGCACGATGGACCCGGTGCTGAAGATCGACGGGGACATCCTGGCCAAGCACTTCGGGATCAACGTCGGGTCCGGCCGGAGCAACACCCGGGGCTACGCCGGGATGGGCGCTGGCGCGGAGCGCTACAACGTGATGGTGCACCGCGACGGCCTGGCGATGAAGCGGGCGGCGACGGAGGAAATCGCCCGGCTTGGCGGCGCGTTCGACCCCATCTCCCCGGACGGCGTGCTGGTGCAGGCGACGCTTTCGCCGGCCCAGATCGCGGCGCTGGCGAAACTCGACGAGGTGGCCTTCATCGATCCCATCGGCGACGCGCCCTCCACCGATATGGACATCGTCCGCATCATGGGCGGCGCCAACTTCCTCGAGAACGCCGCCGGGTACACCGGCCAGGGCGTGCGCGCCGAGGTGCTCGACGGCGGCATGCTGCTCAATCACGTCGATTTCATCAACGCCGGCCGCACGGTGATCCAGCACAACGCCGTGGGGCTTCTGGATCACGGCACGTCGACCTACGGCATCAACTTCGGCTCGGGCACGGCGAACCCGATGGGCCGCGGGATGGTCCCCACCGCCCAGGGCATCGTGGGGTCGTACCAGTCCTCGAGCGGCTCGCTGGCCGGCGGCGCGGCGCTGCGCGTGCCGTACACCCAGCAGCTCGTGAACCCATCGCTCAACTACCGCGCGGTGTACCAGAGCAACTCTTGGGGCGACGCCCAGACCACGCAGTACACCTCGATCTCGGCGCAGATGGACTCGATCATCTTCGACACCGACCTGCTGATCCTGAACTCGCAGAGCAACACCGGCAACCAGTCCAGCCGGCCCCAGGCGTGGGCGAAGAACATCGTCGCCGTCGGCGGCGTGGTCCACAACAACAACCTGATCGATGCGGACGACTTCGCGAGCGGCGCCTCGATCGGGCCGGCCAGCGACGGCCGCACCAAGCCCGAACTGTGCTATTACAACGACAATATCTTCACCACCACGTCGTCGAGCACGACGGCGTACACCGCGACGTTCAACGGCACCTCCGCCGCGACGCCGATCGCCGCCGGGCACAGCGGGCTGTTCTTCCAGATGTGGCACAACGGCGTCTTCGGGAACGCGACCGGCGCGGATGTCTTCGAAAGCAGGCCGCGCTCCACCACCGCCCGCGCGATGCTGGCCTCCTCGGCGTTCATCTACCCGACCGCCCAGATCTCGCGCAACGTGCAGGGATGGGGCCGGCCGAACGTGCAGAACCTCTGGAACCGCCGCAACGCGTTCTTCATCATCGATTGGCAGCGCGACCCGGGCTGGACCGAGACCCTGACCCAGGGCCAGACCCGGACCTACTCGGTGTACGTCGCTCCCGGTCAGCCCGACTTCAAGGCGACCATGGCGTACCCGGACCCCGCGCCCGCGGTGATCAACCAGACCCAGCACCGCGTCAACAATCTCGATCTCACGGTGACCGCGCCCGACGGCACGGTGTACCGCGGGAACAACGGCATGGCGACCGGCAACGTCACCATCCCCGGAGGCGCCAACGACACCAAGAACACCCTGGAGAACGTGTGGGTGGCGAACCCTCCCCCCGGGGTGTGGATCATCCAGGTGTCGGCCCCGGAGATCGTGGTCGACGGCTTCCTCCCCACCCCCGGCGTGAACGACGCGGTCTTCTCGCTCGCGGTGTCCACCGTCCGCCGCACCCCGGTGTGCGCGGGCGACGTCAACGGGGACGGCGTCGTGAACTTCCTCGACCTGAACATCGTCCTGGGCGCCTTCGGCTCGGCCGGGCTTCAGCAGCTTGGCGACCTCAACCTCAACAATATGATCGACTTCGGCGACCTGAACATCGTCCTGGCCGCCTTCGGATCGGGCTGCTGAGCCGGGAGCGGGAGCGGCGACTTCCCCGCAGCCCCGAGCGAGCGCTCGGGCCCGCCTTCTTGCGCGGGAAGGGCGGTCGGCGAGTGCGAAAAACCAGGCCTCCCGCGGCGGAGTCCCTTGACGCCTCCGAAATCCGAGTCACCATTGGGGCAGTCGGCCGCAGGGTGCGAGTGCGCGCGGCACGCCCGAGAACACTCCGTCCGCCTCCCGAGCGCGGCCGGTCATAGCAAGGAATCGCCGAGATGTTGAACCGAAGCCCCGTGGTCTTCGTCCCTGTGTCGTTCCTGCTCGCGTCGGCCTGCGGCGCCTCGGCGGCCGTGATGGAGGCGGGGCGCGAGGCGGCGTCCCGCGGCGTGCTGGTGGGCGAGAGCGTGGTGACCACGGCGCTGCGCCCGGGCTACGCGCCGCCGGTGGTGACGGCGTGCTTCGCCCCGGGGACGGACCCCGAATACCAGGCCGCGGTGATGGCCTGGGTGCTCGACCAATCGGGCGGGACGCCACGGTTCTTCACCGGCGGGCGGTGGCAAACGACCGCCACCAACGGCGCCAACGTCGGGACCTACGGCACGCCGATCACGCTGACCTACTCCTTCCCGGCCGATGGGCTCGACGGGATCTCCGGCGGGATCACGACGCAGAACGTGCTGAACCAGAAGTTCGTCGAATGGTTCGGGAGCGTCTCGGCCGGCAAGACGCTGGTCCGCACCTGCTTCACCCGGTGGGAGAGCGTCTCGGGCCTGCGCTACCTCGAGGTGAGCGACGACAACGCTCCCTTCGGCGTCGGCGGCAGCGCGGCGCGGGGCGATATCCGCATCGTCGCGATCAACATCGACGGGCCCAGCAACGTGCTCGCCTTCACCTACTACCCCGACAACGGCGACATGGTGATCGACTCCTCCGAAAGCTACGGGTCGAACGCCAACAACTTCGTCTTCTTCCGCAACGTGTTCACCCACGAATCCGGCCACGGCTGGGGCGCGGCCCACGTCTGCCCCGCCAACCAGACCAAGCTCATGGAGCCGTTCTACTCCGGGGCGTACGACGGGCCTCAGCACGACGACATCCGCGGCGTGCAGGCCAACTACGGCGACACCCTCGAGCCCAACAACACCGCCGCGACGGGGTCGATCATCAACCTGACCAACTCGACCATCAACTTCGCGAACCTCTCGCTCCACCGCGGGGTGAACGACCCCAACGGCTTCCCCACCGACGTCGACTACCTCCGCCTCGTCGCGCCCACGTCGGGCGTCTTCTCCGCCACGCTCTCCCCGACCGGCTTCACATACCTCAACGGCCCGCAGCTCCTGGGCGGCGCGTGCAGCGCCGGGACCAGCATCAACACCCTCATCCGGATGGACCTCCGCCTCGACATCTTCGGGACCAACGGGACCACCGTGCTCGCGTCCTCGAACGTCGGCGGCCCTGGCGTCACCGAGTCGGTGAGCAACGTCGCCTTCCCCGTCGGCGGGACCTATTACCTCCGGGTCTCCAACACGCTCCAGAGCGACGAGCCGCAGACCTACAACCTCAGCATCACCTTCGTGGGCGCGGGCTGCCCCGGCGACGCCAACGGAGACAACGTGGTCGACTTCCGAGACCTCAACCTCATCCTCGGCTCCTTCGGCCAGAGCGGTCCGGCGCTCCTGGGCGATGTGAACCACGACGGGGTGGTGGACTTCCGCGACCTGAACCTGGTGCTCTCGAATTTCGGCCGCACCTGCTGATGGTCAACCCCTGGCTTCTCGGACCATCCGCTGAAGAACCTTGACCCACACGCTTTTCATGGTCCAATGCACGTCCGGGTGCGGAGCGCCCTCCGGGCGACGCCTCCGGCGTGCGGGCATCGGGCCCGATCGCGGCCTTCGTCGAGGCCGGAGGCCCGGTTTCCTGCTCAGCGACACAACCGACTGACACCTGGAGATACTCTCATGCACATTCGATCGGCGCTGGTGATGATGGCGATTGGGGCCGGGGCGGCGGGCGCAGCCCCCGCGGCGGACGCGTTCTCCTTCGCGCGCGAGCGCGTCTCGTCGGGCCGCCTCTCCGGGGTGGATCCGGCTCTGACGGCGCTGGGCATGCCCGGGGCGACGCCGGTCGCTTTCTGCGTCGCGCCGGGAACCGATCCCGCGTACGCCGACGATTTCGCGGCCTGGGTCGCGTCTGAATCCGGCTTCGGCGAGCGGTACTTCCTCGGCGGGCGCTGGTCCGTCACCGCGAACGGCTCGACGCCGCCGCAAGGGCAGGGCGTCGCGCTGACCTACTCGTTCCCGAGCGACGGGCTCGCCGGCATCTCCGGGGGGCAGACCTCGGTGAACGTGCTGAATCAGAAGCTGATCGATTGGTACGGCTCGGTCGCCGCGGGGAAGGCCCGCTTCCGCGACGCGTTCAGCCGCTGGGAGGCCGTCTCCGGCCTCCGCTACACCGAGGTCTCCGACGACAACGCGGGCTGGGGCGCCGGCGGCGTGCTCGGCGTTCGAGGCGACGTGCGCATCGCCTCGATCACCATCGACGGGCCCGGCGGCGTGCTCGCCTTCAACTTCTTCCCCAACAACGGCGACATGGTCGTCGACTCCGCCGATGGCTTCAACAGCCAGGGGTTCTTCGCCAACGTCGTCACCCACGAGTCCGGCCACGGCTGGGGCGCGCAGCACGTCTGCCCCGCGAACGGCACCAAGATCATGGAGCCCTTCGCGAACGGCATCCAGACCCCGCCCCTCGACGACAAGCGCGCGGTCCAGCTCAACTACGGCGACACCTACGAGCCCAATAACTCGATCGCCCAGGCCACCAACGTCGGCTCGATCAACAGCATCGAGACGAACGTCCCCGACGCCTCCGTCGTCGCCGGCGGCGAGGACTACTTCCGCTTCACCATCGCAACCCGCGGCACCCTCCGCGTCACCGCCGTGGTCGAGGACCAGTTCCCCTACCAGTCGTACGCCCAGACCTCCACCTGCCCCGGCGGACCCAACAACGTCTCCCCGGCCACCATCTCCCGCCTCGGGTTGACCCTCTACGCCTCCAACGGCACGACCGTCCTCCAGGACGTCAGCAGCACGCTCGGCTTCAACGTCGCGGTCGGCGGCCAGACCGTGAACCCCAATGATCAGTTCTACGTGCGCGTCCGCGGCCTCGACGGGACTTTCGACACCCAGCTCTACCGCCTCGTCATCCGGTCCGAGCCGCCGCTCTGCCCCGGCGACACGAACGGCGACAACATCGTGAATTTCGCCGACCTCAACGCGGTCCTCGGCCAGTTCGGCCAGACCGGCCCGGGCCTCGCGGCCGACGTCAACGGCGACGGGGTGGTGAACTTCGCCGACCTGAACCTCGTGCTTTCGAACTTCGGGCGGACCTGCTGATCGCGCAGCCCGACGTCCCACGCTCGTTCCCCGCCGCGGCGCCCCAAGGGCCGCGGCGGTTTCGTTTGGGCCGCGGGGGGAGGGGGTAGACTCTCCCGCGGTCTCCCCAACCGGGAACCGCCGCGGCTCCGGCGCCGAATCGTTGTCGGGCGTCGGCGCGCCGGCATCGCGGCGTCCTTTCCCGGGAGCCCGCCAGGAGCCTTGCCATGCAGACGACTCACGCCGCTCGCCCCGCGTCCCGCCGTCCCTCCTGCTTCCGGCGCGGCTTCTCGCTGGTGGAACTGCTCGTGGTGGTGGCGATCATCGCCCTGCTCGTGGGGATTCTCATCCCCGTCCTCGAGAGCGTGCGGAACTCGGCGAAGTCGACCGCGACGACGGCGCTGATGACCGATATCGCCAACGCGGGGGCCTCCTTCACCACCGACAACCGCCGCCAGCCCGGCGTGTGGTCGCAGGACGACCTCGGTTCCTCGCAGAACTACTTGAATACCCGGGTGGCCAACTCCCAGAGCGTGCTCCTTGATCTCGCGGGGGGCGTGCTCGGTCCGGCGGGCGGGACCGCCGGCAGTGCGCCCAGTTCGACCGTCACCGACCCCGGATACAGCGTGGTCGAGATCGGGCCGCGCGGGACCAGCGCCGCCAACGGCGCTCTCCGCATCGACAACCTGAAGGTGGGCACGGGCGCCCTGGGCGGCGGCTATCTGAAGCTCGGCTCCGACGTGCTCCAGTGCGCCCCCAACGCCAACCGCGTGTTCAACAACTCGAACAACCCCGATTACCCCGGCATCGTCGACCTCATCGACCCCTTCGGCATGCCCATCGTGATCTTCACCGAGAACACCGGCATCTCCGCGGGGAACGGGGTGTTCGCCACCAAGTTCTCGCCCGACCCCGCAAACCCGAACGACCCGCGGGCCCGGTTCTATTGGGGTTCCAACGGCCTGTACCTCGGCTCCACCGGGCTGGGCTCGGGCGGGCTCAAGCAGTCCGGCGACCCGTCCGTCCCGACCGACCTGGGGCTGAGCGTGCTGTCCGGTTCACTCGCGGATGCGTCGCTCCAACTGTCGCTCGAGGGCGTGCTCGGCAACACCGCGTACCCCCAGAAGATCCCGGCCGGCGCGAGCGGCTGGGGCCAGTTGGCGCAGCGCCTCGTGCCCGCGGCGGCCCGGGCCCCGATGATCCTCATCTCCACCGGGCCCGACCGCGTGTACTTCCCCGCCAAGAAGAACCCGGCCCGCCCCGCTGCCGGGACCGACCCCGTGATCCTCTTCGCCCCCCTGCGCACCGCGAACGACCCGCAGAGCGGCGATGTGACCCTCAACAACGCCACCGCCTTCGGCTCGATCATCGTGTCGGGCGGGCAGTGATCCCCCTCGGACGGGGCGCGGAATTCGTGAGGCCGGGCCGGCCGACGCTGGTATAACGGGTTCCCATGTCAGCCAAGCGCCCCGGTCGTGCGGCCTGCGCAGCGCGCTCCGCCGCGCTCCCCGCCGCAACCCTTGCCTCGCTGCTCATCTCTGCCGCCGCCACCGGCCAGCCGGCGCCGCCCAACGGGCCCCGGGAGATCGACCCGCGCTGGCACGCCCTCACCGGCGCAACGGTGGTCGCCCAGCCCGGCGAATCGCTCGAGAACGCCACCATCGTGGTGCGCAACGGCGTGATCGTGTCGGTGGAGAGAGAAGGCAAGGCCCCGGACGGCGCCCGGGTGTGGGACATGAAGGGCATGACCGTGTACCCGGGGCTGATCGACGCCCACGTGCCGGTCGATGCGCCGAGGCCCGACGCCAAGGCGCCGGGCGCCCACTGGAACAGCCGCGTGACGCCGCAACGCCTCGCCACCGACGGCGCGGGCGTCGACGAGAAGACGCGCAAGGCGCTGCGCGACCTCGGCTTCACAGCCGCGGCGATCGCCCCCAAAGGGGGCATCTTCGCTGGTCAGGGCGCGGTGGTGAGCCTGGCGGATCCGCCCCGGGAGAGCGAGGCGGGGGCGCAGCCGCTGGTTGCGCGGGCCTTCCACGCGGTGAACTTCGACGTCCGCAGCGGCCGTGGCGGCGGGGGGGGCGAGGGCGAGGAGGCGTACCCAGGCTCGCTGATGGGCGCCATCGCGCTGATCCGGCAGACGCTGGGCGATGCGGAGTGGCGCGCGTCGGACCTCTCCGCGTATCGCGCGAACCCGGCCGGGCGCGGGCGCCCGATGCCCGCGGACGCGCTGGATGCGCTGGCCCGCCGCGCCGACTCGGAAGTGCCCCTTCTCTTCGCCTGCGAGGACGAGCTCGACGCGCTGAGGGCGGCCAAGATCGCCAGGGAGTTCGGCCGCAGGGCGATGCTCCTCGGCTCCGGAACGGAGTTCCGAAGGCTGGAGGCGATCGTCAAGGACGGGTTGCCGATCGTGCTGCCGCTGAACTTCCCCGAGACTCCGAAGGTCGAGACGATCTCGGACGCCGAGGGCGTGGACCTTCGCGACCTGATGACGTGGGAGCAGGCGCCGACGAACCCCCGGCGGCTCGACGCCGCGGGGCTCACCGTGGCCCTGACCACCGACAAACTCAAGAGCCGGGGCGACTTCCGCAAGCGGCTGCGGGAGGCGATCGCGCACGGGCTGTCCGAGGACAAGGCCCTCGCCATGCTGACCACGACGCCGGCGAAATTGCTCGGCGTCGGGGGCCGGCTTGGGCGCATCGCGCCCGGATACGCCGCGAACCTCGTGGTGGTCGAGGGGTCGTACTTCAAGCCCGAGGGCAAGGTGCGCGACGTGTGGATCGACGGCGAGCGGACCGAGGTGTCGGCCGCGCCGAAGGCGAAACTCGAGGGCGTCTGGGCCGCGGAGTTCCCCGATCTCGGCTTCGCCGCCGAGTTCATCGTTCGCAAGGGCAACGCGGTCACGATCAAGGCGGCGGAGAAAGAGGGCAAGGCCCGCGGGGTGAAGGTCGCCGACAACCGCGTGTCGATGCTGGTGGACAACGACCCCTGGGGCGACAAGGGGGCGTGGTCGCTCTCGGCGGTGATCGAGGGGGACGAGATGCTCGGGACCGGCGTGAGCCACGAGGGCGCCCGCTTCGCGTGGAGCGCCAGGCGCACCGCGGCCGAGGCCCCCAAGGCGGAGCCGAAGAAGAAGGACGCCCCCGAGGGCGACCAGAAGCCCGACGCCGCCGGCGCCAAGGACAAGGGCGAGGAGAAGCCCGCGGGCGATGACAAGGACTCGAAGGAAGGCAAGGAAGACGCCGACCTGCTGGCCGCGGCAAAGGACGTGCCCGAGTCGCTGCCCATGCCCTTCGGGGGGTTCGGCCTTGCGGCGATGCCTCCGCAGGACGAGGTGGCCATCGTCAACGCGACGGTGTGGACCAACTCCGGCGCGGGGGTGATTAAGGACGCGACGGTGTGGATCAAGGGCGGCAAGATCGCGGGCGTCGGGCCCGGGCTGTCGATCCCCGCCGGCGTGCGCACGATCGACGCCAGGGGCAAGCACCTGACCGCGGGGATCATCGATTGCCACAGCCACACCGGCATCAGCCGGGGGGTGAACGAGGGCACCCACGCCATCACCGCCGAGGTGCGCATCTTCGACGTGATCAACCCCGACGACGCCTCGTGGTACCGCCAACTGGCCTCGGGCGTGACGGCGGTGAACCAGCTGCACGGCTCGGCGAACCCGATCGGTGGGCAGAACTCGGTCGCGAAGAACCGATGGGGCGTCGCCCACCCCGACGACATGCGCTTTCAGGGCGCTCCGGCGGGCATCAAGTTCGCGCTCGGCGAGAACGTCAAGCAGAGCAACTGGGGCGACCGCTCCACCACCCGCTACCCCCAGACCCGCATGGGCGTCGAGACGCTCATCCGCGACGCCTTCGACTCGGCCCGGGAATACACCGCGGCCATGGACGCCTTCGCCAAACTCGGCGCGGCGGACAAGGCCAGGGCGGCCCCGCCCCGCCGGGACCTCGAGCGCGAGGCCCTCGCCGAGATCCTCGCCGGCACGCGCCTCGTGCACTGCCACTCCTACCGGCAGGACGAGATCCTCATGCTGACCCGCATCGCGAAAGACTACCGCTTCCGCATCGGCACCTTCCAGCACGTGCTCGAGGGGTACAAGGTCGCCGACGCCATCAAGGAAACCGCCATCGGCGGCTCGTGCTTCTCCGACTGGTGGGCCTACAAGGTCGAGGTCCAGGACGCCATCCCCGAGGACGGCGCGATCATGCACGAGGTCGGCGTCGTCGTGTCCTTCAACTCCGATTCCGATGAGCTCGCCCGGCGGCTCAACGCCGAGGCCGGCAAGGCGATGAAGTACGGCAACGTGCCCCCGACCGAGGCGTGGAAGTTCGTCACGCTCAACCCCGCGAAGCAGTTGATGGTCGACAAGTTCGTCGGCTCGGTCGAGGCGGGCAAGGACGCGGACCTGGCCCTCTGGTCCGGCGAGCCGATGTCGAGCATGACGCGGTGCGAGGCGACCTTCGTCGACGGCCGCATGCTCTTCTCGCTGGAGCAGGACCGCGCCCTCCGCGAGAAGAACAAGTCCGAGCGCGAGCGGCTCATCCAGAAGGCCCTCGCCAAAGCGAAGAACAGCAAGGGCGAGGGCGACAAGCCCGAAGGCGCGCCCGGGGATCGCCCCGAGCGCACAGGGCGCCCCTCCGGCCCCGCCCCCGGCCTGGCCTCCGGCGCGCAGCACGACGCCGACCTTCTCCGCGAGACCTGGATGCGCATGCTCCGCGACGGCGAAGACCCCACCGCCCACCGCTGCGGCGAGTGCGGCGACAGCGTCGACGCCGGCGTTCACCAGCACTGAATCAGCCCCCCTTGTCCGCTCCTCGAAAGGGCGCCCGATGACCACGCTTGTTCGCACCATCGCTCTGGCCGCCGCGGCGCTCGCGGCGCCCGCGTCCAGGGGGCAGGACCTCACCGTCAAGGCCCCTCCCCAGTCCCGCCCCGTGCTCATCACCAACGTCGCGGTGTACCCGGTCTCCGGCCCTCCCATCGCGAGCGGCAAGGTCCTGTTCATCGACGGCGTCATCCGCCACGTCGGCGGCATGGCCGAGCCGATCACCATGGTCGAGGCGGTCGTGCCCGAGACCATCGACGGCAAGGGCAAGCGCCTCTACCCCGGGCTCATCGCGCCTGCGACCACCATCGGCCTGGTGGAGATCTCCTCGGTGCGCGCGACGCGAGACTTCGCCGAGGTCGGGGGCGTCACGCCCGAGGTCCGCGCCGCCGTCGCGGTCAACCCGGATTCGTGGCACTTCCCCGTGGCCCGCATGACCGGGGTGCTCACGGCGTGCGTGTTCCCCGATGGGGGCGCGATCCCCGGGCGGGCGTCGGTCGTGCGCATGGACGGCTGGACGTGGGAGAGCATGGCCGTGCTCGACGACGCCGGGCTGGTGGTCGATTGGCCGGCGGTGCGCCCGATCCGCGCGTGGTGGATGGACCGTTCCGACGAGGAGCAGCAGAAGGAGATCCGCAAGGCCCTCGACCGCATCGAGCAGGCGTTCGCGAGCGCCGAGGCGTACCTCCGCGCCCGCGCCGCCGACGCCTCGACCCCGACCAGCATCCGGCTCGAAGCGATGCGGCCCGCGCTGGAGGGCAAGCGCCCCGTGTTCGTGCGGTGCCAGGACCTCGAGCAGATCCAGTCGGCGGTCACATGGGGCGCGAAGCGCGGGCTCCGCATGGTCATCGTGGGCGGGCGCGACGCGCTGCTCTGCGCCGACCTGCTCAAGAAGCACGACGTGGGCGTCATCGTCTCGGGCACCCACCGCCTGCCGCGCCGCGCCGACGCCGCCTACGACGAGCCCTTCACACTCCCGGCCGAACTCGAGAAGGCGGGCATCCGGTGGGCCCTCGCGACGCCCGGCGCGACCAGCCAGGGCAACGACCGCAACCTCCCGTACCAGGCGGCCACGGCGGTGGCCTTCGGCCTCGAGAACGCCGCGGCCCTCAGGGGCGTCACGCTCGGCGCAGCCCAACTGCTCGGCGTCAGCGACACGCTCGGCTCGATCGAGCCGGGGAAGGCAGCCACGATCTTCCTCGCCGACGGCGATCCGCTCGAGATCACCACCCGGATCGAGGCGGCGTGGATCGACGGCCGGGCCATCGACCTGAGCAACAAGCAGACGGCGCTGGCCGCGAAGTACCGCGAGAAATACCGGCAACTGGGCCTCATCAACGGCTCGCAGGCGCTGCGCAACGATGCCAGGCAGGGCGACAAGCCGGCGAAGGCCGACGCTCCCGCCCCGGCGCACGCGCCCGGCGAGCCCGCCGCCGCGCCGTCGTCGCTCAACCGCTGATCGGCCCCGTCGGTTCGTCATCGGCGCGGGCGCCGGTGACGAAGCGGTAGAGCCCTCCCGTGAGTTCGAGCATCACCGCCGCGGCCAGGACGCCGCCGATGAGTTCGGGCCTCACGCCGCCGCCGATCGAGACCAGCAGCGCCGCGCCCACCATGCCCAGCCCAACGCCGGAGACCATGAACGCGCCGGCCTCCCGCATCGGCGCACGCCACGACGGGCCGCCCCGGCCCGACGGCCGCACGAGCCGCAGGCCGAGGGCTGTCGCCCCCCATCGCATGTCGGTGGAGGCGATGAGCGCGACGACCAGGGCGATGGCGAAAAGACCGGTGGGCACGACGGCGTGGGTGTCAATGCGCGCCGCCGCCGCCGCGCACACCCCGGGCGCCAGCACGCCGTAGACCGCGGCGCGGAGGGCGCGGCGGGCACGCCTGCCGAACCGGCCCCACGCCGGGCGGCTCCCGGCGATGGCGAGCACCAGCGCAAACATGGGCCCCCAGGGCGCCGCCTTGAAGAGCAGCGCAAGCGGCACGCCGACCGCGGGGGTGCACAGCCCGTCGAGCCGCAGCGACCTGCCCTCGGGCCCAACCAGGCGGGCGCGCAGCCCGGGAGCCGCCCACCCGCAGGCCGTCGCCAGCCCGAACCAGGCGGCCTCCTTCGGCGTTGAGCCCGTCAGGAGCAGCGCCGCGACACCGGCGCCGACGGCCACCGTCAGCACCGACAGCACCCCGGCGACCAGGTGCCGCCGTGCGTCCGGCGGCGCGGCTCTCCCGCGCCGGCTCAGCCGCCGCAGCCCGATCGAGAGCATGAAGGCCATGATCGCAAGCCCCGTGCCGAGGGCGTCGACGACATCGGCGCGGGCGGCGCGGGCCTTCTCCAAGGCCTCGCGCACCGGGCGCGCCTGCACCTCGTGCTGGTCCCTCAGTTCGGTGAGCGCCGAGGGCGTGACGTCGGTCGAGCGCAGCGCCGCCATCTCCTGCGATTGCTCGATCATCAGACGCCGCAGCGCCTCGCGCTCCGCGACGCCCCCGACGAAGGCCGATTGGTAGAACCGCGGCGCCACAAGCCCCAGCACCCCCGGCCCTGCCAGCACGCCGCAGATGATCCCCGCGATGACCGCCGCGGCGGCCTCGCCCCTCTCCGGCAGCCTCGCGGCGCGCAGCAGCCAGGCCAAGGCCGAGGCCGGGATGATCAGCAGGGCGCCGATCACGCAGGCCGCGGCAAGTTCAGCAGGGAGCCCGAGCGTCGGCATGCGCGGGAGTGTATCGGGGCGCAACCGATATCCTCACCCCATGCCCGCCCTCGCCGCCTGGGTGCACAACCTCGATCCCTTCGCCCTGCGCATCGCCGGCGATGTCGGCGTGCGCTGGTACGGGCTGGCGTACATCCTCGGCTTCGCCTTCGCGTGGTGGGCGCTCACCGCGCTGGCAAAGCGCGGCAAAATCCTGCTCAGGCCCGAGCAGGTCGCCGACGCCATGCTCGTCATCGTGTTCGCGACGCTGGTCGGGGGGCGCCTGGGATACGTGCTGGTCTACGACCGCTCGCTGATCACCACGATCCTGCCCGCGCCTCCGTGGTGGGGGGTGCTGGCGATCAATCGGGGAGGCATGGCGAGCCACGGTGGGATGGTCGGGCTGATCATCTCGTGCTGGTGGATCGGCCGACGAACCGGCGCGCCGATGCTGCACGTGATGGACCTCCTGGCCCTGGTCTGCCCGGTGGGGCTCCTGCTGGGGAGAATCGCGAACTTCATCAACGGCGAACTGCTGGGCAAAATCGTGGCCATGCCGGGCGAGCCCTCGCCCTGGTGGAGCGTGAAATTCCCCACCGAGTTGCTGGAGGGCCACGCGCCCAGGCTCACCCCGGAGCAGGAGTTGGCGCTCGTGCGGCTTCTCAACGAGGCGGCGCCTGGCCTGCCCCCGGGACAGCAGGAGAGGGCGCTCATCAGCGCCATCCAGCACGGCGCGGCGGACCTCGCCGCGAGGCTCGAGCCGCTGCTCGCGGCGCGGCACCCGAGCCAGTTGTATCAGGGCGCGGTGGAGGGCCTGGTCGTCGGAGGCGTGCTGTGGATGCTCTGGCGCACGCCGCGCAAGCCCGGGGTGATCGCGGCGTGGTTCCTCATCCTCTACGGCATCGGGCGCATCGCGACGGAGTTCATCCGTCTCCCGGACGCTCACCTCTCGGCCCGATCGTGGGGCGCGCGGCCCTTCGGGTTCTCCTACGGCCAGTGGCTGAGCGTGATGATGGTGGCGGGGGGCACGGCGCTGCTCGTGTACGCGGCGCGCCGCGCCGGGCCGAAACTCGGAGGTTGGCGCACGCGCCCTGAGACGCACTCGCCCCCGGCCTCATGAACAAACAAAGCCCGCGGACCGCAGTCCATGGGCCTTTCGGTGGTCGATCGCGGGTTGTGAACGCTCGACGCGATCCGAGATTCAGTGGGCCGCGGCGCCCGCGCCCAGTGCGTCGTTGATCGCCGCCTGGAAGTCGGCCTTCTTGGTGAGGCCGACAAACTTCCGCGCCACCTGCCCGTTCTTGAACAGGATGATGGTGGGGATCGCGGAGATGCCGTACTTCACGCTCACCTGGCGGTTGGAATCGGTGTCGAGTTTCCCCACCTTCACCCGGCCGTTGTACTCGTCGGCGATCTCGTCGATGGTGGGCGCGAGCATGCGGCAGGGCATGCACCACTCCGCCCAGAAATCCACCAGCACCGGCTTGTCCGACCGCAGCACCTCCGCGTCGAAGGAGGCGTCGGAGAGGTCGAGGGTGTGCTTGCCCGCCATGAATGTCCTTCCTTCCAGCGTGACGCGGCCCGCGCCGCGGTGGTTTCGCAGAGTATACCCCTCCGGGGCGGGCGCTCACGCGTCTTGACACCCGTCCCGGGCGGCGGCAATCGCATCGGCGATCTGCAGCGCCGATCTGTGCTCGCGAACGTCGTGCACGCGGACGATGTGCGCCCCGAGAAGCCTCAGGGCAACCCCGGCCGCGAGCGACGGGGCGAGCCTCGCCGCAGGTTCTTGGATGCCGGCCAGCCTCCCGAGGAACGACTTGCGGCTGGCCCCTGCCACAACCGGGCGCCCCATCCCGACGAGGACCCGCGTGTCCGCGATGAGAGCGGCGCTCTGCTCGACGGTCTTCCCAAAGCCCAGCCCGGGGTCCAGGGCGATGCGGCCGGGCGCGATCCCCGTGTGGATCGCGGCCGCCGTCCGCTCGCGGAGGAACGCCACGACGGCCGCCGTCACCCCGCCTTCGTACCCGGGCGGCGCCGCGTGCCGGTCGGAATAGGCGTCGTCGCGGGGCGCACGGAGACGGTGCATCAGCACAATCCCGGCGCCGGCGCGGCGGACAACCTCGAACATCCGCGCGTCGTCCCTCCCGGCCGACTGGTCGTTCACCGCGTCCGCGCCCTCCGCCAGGGCCGCCTCCGCGACCGCGGCGAGCGTGGTGTCGACGCTGATCGGCGCCGCCACCCCCCGGGCCCGGATGGCGCGCAGCGCGGGGAGGACCCGGGCGATCTGCTCCTCCGCCGGCACGGGCAAGGCCCCCGGGCGCGTCGATTCCCCGCCCAGATCGAGGATGTCGGCCCCGTCCGCCGCCGCCCGCTCCGCCGCGTCGGCCGCCGCTTCGGGCGTCGCCAGCGCGCCCCCGTCGGAGAACGAGTCGGGCGTGACGTTCAGAATGGCCATGACCCGCGCCCGATCAAGGGCGACCGAGCGAGCATTCGCGAGCGACCAGATCAGCGGCTCAGCCGCCGCCGGAGGCACGGCCCTTCTCCGCGAACAGTTCGTCGAGCGAGATCCGGGCGTGGCGCAGGTGGGGGATCACGATCGAGCCGCCCACCAGCAGCGCCACGTTCAGCGCGTCCTCGATCTCTTCCAGCGTCCACCCCTGCTCGACGCACTGCTCGAGGTGGTAATCCACGCAGTCGTTGCAGCGCAGCACCGCCGAGGCCACCAGGCCGAGCAGCTCCTTGGTCCGGCCCGGAAGGGCGCCGTCGCGGTACGCCGCGCTGTCGAGATTGAAAAACCGCTTGATCCCGAGGTGCTCGGTATTCAGGACCGCCTCGTTTCCACGAGCGCGGTCCTCGCGGAATTGCTGGAAAGAGCGTTGCGGCATGGTCACTCCGTGGTCCGCTCGCGCGGTCTCGGATGGTACGGCGCTCGGCCGAAGCGCCGCGCGAGCCGCCGCCTCACCAGCGGCCGCCGCCGCCGCCGCCCCCGCGATCGCCGCGGTCCCCACCGCCGTAGCCCCCGCGCCCACCGCCGCCCCCATACCCTCCCCGGCCGCCACCCCCGCCGCCTCCGGCCCCGCCCTCGCGCGGCTTGGCGATGTTGACCGTGAGAGGGCGGTTGCCGACGACCGCGCCGTTGAGCGCCGAGATGGCCTCGTTGGCCTGGTCCTCGCTCTCCATCTCCACGAACCCGAAGCCGCGCGAGCGGCCCGTTTCGCGGTCGATCACGATGCTCGCGCGGAGCACGGCGCCGTGCTGCCCGAACATGTCGCGGAGGTCTTCCTCCGTGGTGCTGAAGGGGAGATTTCCGACGTACAGGTTGACCATGAGGTTCCGAGCCGTTCGCACCCGAAGCCCATCGGAATCGCCTGGCCGGCTCTCGGGCGCGGCGGGCTCAGGCCCGGCTTGGGCGCCTCGCGCATCGGAGAGCGAGCGATTCGCAGCCCACGCCGAGACGAACCCTGGATCCGAACAATCTACCACGTCGGCAACCGGGTTGGCAACGGGCTGCCGGGGGGGGGCCGCAGGGGCCGAGCGGCCACACCAGGACCGCGCCGCGAGACCGCCGCCGCGGCGGCTCAGACCGGCGTCGGCTCGCCCCGAGCGGGGTCTCCCCGCTTGCCTCGGCCGCTATCGCCCGCGGCGGTGGCGGCGCTCGCCGCCGCTTCTTCCGCCATGCGCGCGTCGTACCGCCTCGCCTCCTGCTCGATCTTCTCACGCCGCGCCGCCTTGAAGGCGATCACCCCGATGAACGAGGCCAGCACCAGCGCGAGGGCGTACGTCACGCGCCCGCGGCCCATGCTCATCGCGACGCCGAGCAGCGCGAACGCGAGCCCGATGCCGTACAACGCCAGCGCCGCCTTCTTCACCCCCAGCGACCGCTTCAGCTGGTGGTGCAGGTGCTGATCGTCCGCGGCGCTGATCGACCTGCCCGACAACTTCCGCCGCACGATGGCGAGCACCGTGTCGATGATCGGCACGGCGTAGATGATCAGCCCGGCCACCACCAGGTGGGTCTTCCCGGTGTCGCCGAGGGTCAGGATCACCACCGCGGTGGAGAAGCCCAGAAGCATCGAGCCGGCGTCGCCCAGGAAGATCGTCGCCGGGTTGAAGTTGTGCGGCAGGAAGCCCAGGCACCCCCCCAGCACCGCGAGCACGAGAACGATGCGGGCCGAGTCGAGCGGGCCGTCGCTCATCGTGGCCATGGTCAGGGCGATGACCAGCAGCCCCGCCATGGCGATGGCGGTGACGCCCGACAGCAGCCCGTCCAGCCCGTCGATGAGATTGCTGGCGTTGCACGAGCCCAGGACGAAGATCGCGATGATCGCGGTGCCTGTCCAGTAGATCAGGTCGAGCTGCAGGTGCGTCCCGCCGAACGGGATGGGGAACGGCAGGTCGATCGCGTAGACCAGACGCTCGTTGCCGAGCAGCTGCCCGATCGGGGCGAGCAGGCCGGCGGCCACCTTGACGCCGATGTCGTTGAACGCGAGCACCGCCGCGGTGAGGAGCTGCCCGCCGATCTTGATGCGGGGGCTGATCGACAGCACGTCGTCGAAGAGCCCGATGAGCATGATCGCGGTCATGCCGCCGAGGACGGCGAGGGGAACAGCCTGCGGCTCATCGACGTGGAAGCCTACCACCTCCCAGGGCAGGAACGGGGCCAGGTAACTGAGGCCCACGCCGGCCAGGATGCCGAGATAGACGGCGACCCCCCCGAGGTACGCGACCGGCGCCCGATGGATCTTCCGCGCCTCGCTCGGACGGTCGACGATGCCGTTGGCGGTCGCGAGGCGGCGCATCACCGGCGTGACCAGAAGCGTCACCACGAACGCGACGACGAAGACGAACATGTAGGAGTGGAACAGGTCGATGCGAGTCGCGGCGGGCTGCGCGACGCCCAGCCCCTCGCGGATCTGCTGGATCTCGCCGCTCAGACCCTGCAGCCTCGACAGATCGCCCGCGATGGCGTCGAGCCGCTGCACCGCCTGCTCGCGCGACAGCGCCGCGGCGCCGGTGACAAGGCTCGGGTTGGCGAGGGGCTCCAGCGTCAAGGCGTCCGATCCTGGGCACGGGGTCGATGCGGCGCCTGAGGGTGCGCCGCGCCGCGTTCGGATTCCCCGCGTGACAACGGCGTCATCGCGGGGTTGAGACTACATGCCGCCCTGCGGCGGCGCCCGGACGCTCACGAAAAACTCACGCGGCCTTGGTCGGCTCCGTGCCTTCGGGCAGCGATTTCTTCGCCTTTGCCGGCTTGACCGGGCGGACCGGAGTCCCCCCGTGGTACTCGTGGGCCATCTGGTAGTTCTTCTTGAAGTACCCGCCGGCCGAGGAGCGCACGCCGTTGACGACGACCCCCAGGAACTCCCCCTTGGACTCGGCGAGCTGGCGGGCGACGCGCGTCACCAGGCCGCGGGTCTCGGAGTACGCGCGGGCCACGAACATCGAGGCGTCGCACCGGTTGGCCAGGACCAGCGCGTCTCCCGAGACGGTCATGGGAGGGGCGTCGACGAGGATGAGGTCGTAGGACGAGCGCGCCGCGTCGAGCAGCCTCGTCATCGCGTCGCTGTTGAGACGCTCGTACACCCTGCTCGCCTTGGCCCCGGCGCAGAGAATGTGAAGGTTCGGGAGGTCCGACTTCTGGACCGCCGCCTCGAGGGTCGCCTGCCCTGCCAGCACCTCGCCGAGACCCGGGCCCTCGGGAAGCCCGAACGCCTCGTGGCAGTGCGGCCTTCGCAGGTTGGCGTCGATCACCAGGATCCGCTCATCGAGGGCGGCGCAGGAGCGGGCGAGATTGGCGAGCACCGAGGTTGCGCCCGAACCCGGCAGGCCGCCGGCGATGACCAGGGACACGCGGCCCTCGGGGCGGAGCCGCTTGAGCACCGCGGTGCGGAGCTGCCGCACCGCCTCCGCGATGACGCCGTGGGGGCAGTCGCGCAGCGCCGTCTCGAGGCTCTCGGGCGCCGAGGGGTCCTCGTCGAGGTTCGGAATGACCCCAAGGACGCGGGCCCGGGGGATCGACGCCATGTCCGCCGGGGTGCGCACGCGCTGCTCGAGCAGCTCCCGCAGGACCAGCACGCCGGCCACCAGGCCGACGCAGAGCAGCGTGGTGATCGGGATGACGATCTCGGGCTTGGGGAACGAGGGCTTCTCCGGGATCGACGCCTGGGTGTCGATCACCACCCGCTTGAACTTCTCGCTCTGGGTGACGTCCTGGAGCAGGCCGATGTTGGCCTGGATCTCGTCGCGCTCCTTGGCCTTGCGCTCCAGGTCGTTCTGGATCCGCTTGTAGTCCTCGATGATCTGGGTCAGTTCCGTGGACCGCTGCATGGCCTTGGCCATGTTCTCCTCGGACTCCTTGATCTTCGACTCCAGCCCGTTGACCTCCATCTGGAACGACTCGATCAGGGCGTTGAACTTCTCGGACAGAAGCCGCTGCTCCTCAGCCGCGCGCTGCGACTCCAGCGCCTTCACGTAGGACTCGGAGCGCCGGATCTCCGGGTGGTTCGGGCCGAGCCGCGAGCGGGCCGAGATGAGCTGCGAGCGGGCCCCCGCGAGCTGCTGATCGAGGTTGAAGATCGTGACGTCCTTCTGCACCTCGGCGCGGAGGATGTCGGGGAAACTCCCGCCCCCGCCGGACGCCTGCTGCATCTGGTAGTTCGCGAGCTGGTCCCGGCGCTGCTTGTAATCGTTGCGGAGGTCGACCAGCAGCTTGCTCAGCTCCTGGATCTCGCCCCCCGCCGCGGTGTGCTGGAACTCGACGCTCTCGATGCGGCTGTCGCCGAGCATGCGCTGGCCTCGGCGCTCGAGCGCCTGACGGTCCGCCTCCATCGTCGAGAGCCGGCGCGTCAGCGTGGCGAGGGTCTCGGTGTTCTCCGCCGAGGCCCTCTGCTGCAGCCTGTTCAGGTACGTCCTGACCACCGAGTTGGCGATCGCCGCCGAGTCCGTCTTGCTCCGCGTGGTGGCGCTCACCATGATCAGCACCGACTCCGAGGGCGTGCGGGCCGAGATGACGTGGTCGGCCAGGTACTTGCCCGCGGCGGCGGCGTCGTACTCGTTGGTCTTGCTGTTCAGGAACTTCCTGGCCCACGACGTTTCGTTGCGGATCGCCGGCTCATTCGCCGCGTCGGTCAGCAGCCTCTCGCTAGTGATGATCTGCTGCTGCGTCGCGATCAGCTTCTGCATGTCGTCCGCGCCGCCCTCCTTGCCCGTGGTCCGCCCGCCCGCCTCCAGCTTCTCGGTATAGGGGAGCGCCTTGAGCGTCACCTTCGCGGTGTAGAGAGGCAACTGCCAGAGCAGCAGGAAGTGGCCGCCGATGCCCAGCGCCACCCCGAACACCCCCGCCACCACCAGCCACTTGTAGTACTGCTTGAGCAGCCGCACCGGGTCGATCGACGGCGCCGCCACGGGCGAGTGCCCGTGCTGGATCGCCCCCGTCGACGGGCGTGGCTGGAAGGACGTTGTGGTCGTGGACATGGCTTCTCCGTGCTCCGGTCGTCCGAGGGACAATCCTTATTCGGCTCCGCGCAGGCGCTTGTTCACGTCATCGAGCTCCGCCCGATAAGCCTGACCAACCACCGGGTTCCTCGCCATCAGCGTCTCCGCCTCCATCGCGTGGGTCCTGGCCTCGTCCTTGATGCCCTGCTCCAGCCTCGTCTGGGCCAGGTGGACGCGGATCGCCAGGCGGTCCTCGTCGGAGCCCGCCTGCTCCAGCGCACGCCTCAGCACCTGCTCGGCGGCGGGGAGATTCCTGTTCCGGAGATGGAGCCAGCCCAGCGTGTCCAGCACGTTCGCGTTGCCCGGGTCGATCAGCGCCGCCCTCTCGGCGAAGGTCGCCGCCTTCGTGGTCTGGTTGAGGTGCTTCCCGAGCGTGTAGGCCAGGTTGTTCAGGAACTCCGCGTCGTTGGGCGCGATGGCCACGCCGCGCTCGTACTCCGCGGCGGCCTCGGCGTACTTCTCGGTGAGGTAGAAGATCTGCCCGCGCACGCGGTGCAGCTGCGCCAGCGTCGGCTGGTCCTTGATCGACTCCGCCCCGCCCTCGGTCAGCTCGATCGCCTCGGTCCACGGCGACTTGTCCTGCTGGCGGGCGATGCGGACCGCGACCATCACCCGCGCCACCGGATCGAGGGAGGCGAAGTTCGGGCTGATAGTCTTCATGAACTCGATCATCTTGGCCGGGTCGCCCTTGGCGATCAGGTCGGCCTGGTCGAACCACAGCCGCACGCCGCCCGGCTTGTCGTTGACCTTCGCCCACACCTCGGCGAGCGCCTTCTTGGCGTCGGCGTCCTTGTTCTGGGCCGAGAGCACGCGGGCCCGGAGCAGGCCGAACATCTCCGGGTTCCCGTCGCGCACCTCCTTGGGGGCGCTGTCGATCGCCTTCTGCGCCTCCGCGGTGAGAGGCGGGCTCAGGCGCAGCTGCATGTCGACGAGGCGACCGAGAAGGTCGGGCGTCTTGTCGCGGTCCCACGCCCTCGAGAAGGCCTCGACCGAGGCGCGCGTCTCGCCCATCCGCGCCAGGAGGTCGCCCGCCTGCGCCAGCCACGCCGGCTGCGCCGCGGCGCGGATCTTGATCGCGTCGGTGATCGCGTCGCGCGCATCCCCGTTCCGCTTGAGCCGGATCAGCTCGTTGATCAGGCGCATCCGCACCTCGTCGTCCTCGGGGCGCGCGGCGATGGCGGCCTGCAACTCCTGCAGCGCCTCGCTCTCCCGGCCCCGGCGGAACAGCAGCGTCGCCCGCATCTGCCGGGGCAGGGAAAGGTCCGGCCGCACCTTCATCGCCTGCTCCAGGTCGCGCATCACCGCCGCGAACTGGTCGTCCTCGTTGAAACTCAGCTGCGCACGCCGCAGGTAGGGAAGGTGGCTCGTCGGCGCCAGGGCCACCGCCTCGTCGAGCAGCCCCCGCGCCCTGCGCTGGTCCTTGCGCCCGACGGCGACCTCCGCCATCAGCATCGCCGTCTCGAGGTCGCGCTTGGACTTCGATTCGATGGCGGCGACCGCCTTCTCCGCGTCCGCCCACCGTTCCAGCCGGATCATCGACTCCGCGACGCGCTTGCCCACCGCCCCGCTCTCGTCTCCACCGGACGCCACCACCCGCTGGTACGCGGTCGCGGCCTCGTCGAAACGCCCGCGGTCGAAGTGCAGATCGCCGAGGCGGCGGTCGGCCTCCATCCGCTTCCCATCCTGCTCGGCGCGGGCCTCCTCGAGCGCCGCGATCCCGTCCTGCTCCCTCCCCATCTGGATCAGCATATTGGCCAGCGCGATGCGCATCTGCGTCCGGCCTTCCGGCGCCTTCATGGAGGCGGTGAAGTCGCGGATGATCTTGACGCCGCCGTCGACATCGCCCCTGGCGGCCCGCACCTGCCCTTCCAGCAGGGCGCGGAGCGAGCCGTTCTGCTCATCCGCGGGGATCCGCTCGACGACCTTCTGGGCGCCGTCGTAGTCCTTCGCGTCGATGAGCAGGCGGGCCAGAGAAACCATGTTCCCGACGTCGTCCGGGAGGGCGTTGAGCAGCATCCGCCGGCCCGAGATCGCCACGCCTTTGTCCCCGGCCTGCTCCTCGAGATCCAGCAGCGTCTGCTGCACCGCGAGGTCGTCCGGGGCGCGGGCCACCGACTTGCGCGCCAGCTCCAGCGCATCGGAGGTCCGGCCGACGCGGATCAGCGCCGCCAGGTAGGGCCTGATCATCGTCCCGTCGTTGGGCCGCATGTCCAGGGCGCGCTTGAACGCCTCCAGCCCGGCGTCGACCTTGCCCACGTTCAGGTTGGCCTGGCCGAGCATGCGCCACGCGGCGGCGTTGAACGGCGACTGCTGGGTGATGCGGTCGAGCGTGCCGACCGCCGCCTCGTTCTTGTTCTCCGCCATCTCGAGGCGCGCCTGGTAGAGCAGGCCGTTGAGCCCGTCGTAGTTCTTCTCCGCCGCCCGGGCCGCCATCTGCCTCGCCTTGTCCATCTGCTTGGACTCGAGCGCGGTCACGAACAGCAGGTCGTTGACGCGGCTGTCGTCAGGGCCGAGCCGTGCCGCCTCCTCGAGCAGTTCCCCCGCCTTCTCCGGGCGGCCGGCCTGGCGCAGCGTCGAGTACTTCTGCAGCGCCTTCTCCAGCGGGGGCGCCTGCGACTGCTCGATCATCGCCATCTGCGCCTCGACCGGGTCCGTGATGTCGAGCTGGGTGCGGAACTGCTTGAGCACCTTGACGTCGGGGTACTGGCCGATCTTCTCGTCGAGCAACTTCTTGGCCCCGTCGGCGTTTCCCGTCTGCACGTACAGCGTCACACGCTCCGTGAGCAGCCGCATATCGTCGGGCTTCTCCGCCATCGCCTTGTCCAGCAGCGCCGCGGCGCCCTTGAGGTCGGGCTCCGCCGCGGCGCGCATCTTCCGCACCGCGATCAGCGTCTGCAGGACCGGGTCGCCCTCGACGACGACGGCCTGCTCCTTGGTCGCCGCGTCGAGCAGCCTCAGCGTGCGCTGGGCCTGCTCGTTCCCGGGGTCGAGCAGAAGGACCTTGTTGAGCCTCAGCCGCGCCGAGTCCACGTTCTCGAGCCTCAGCTCCAGTTCCGCCGAGGTCAGCAGAGCCCCGACGTTGCTCGCGTCCACGTTCAGCACCTTGTCGTACTGCTGCACCGCCGCCCCCAGCGACCCCTCGCGCTGCAGCGCCGCGGCCAGCAGGAAGAGGGTCTCGGCGTCGCGGTTCTGCATCTGCGTCGAGAGGTCGGACAGCAGCCGGATCGCCTCCTGGTTGCGCCCCTCGGCGTACGCGATGCGCCCGTCGGCGCGGAGCACCAGCGCGTGCTTCTCGCCCAACGCCTCCTTGAGCCTCTCGCGGCGGTTCTTGGCGGTGGCGATCAGCTCCGCCCGCTCCGAGGCGTCGTTGGTCTGCGACCACGTGGTCAGCGCCTGGTCGATCAGCGAATTCAGGGCCGTGAGCCGGTCCTCGCGGAGCTGCTTCCCCTCCAGCCCGATGGGCGCCGGGGGCAGGTCGGCAACCTTCTGGAACTGCGCGGTGGCCCCGGCCCCGTCGTTGATCTGCGACAGCGCCTGGCCCCGGAGCAGCATGAGCTGCGAGTCCTCCCCGCGCGAGGCCAGCGCCGCGTCCAGCACGCCCAGCGCCTGCCTGACGCCCTCCTCCCCCTTGGCCTGCGACAGCGTCAGGGTCAGGTTGCGGAGGAACTGAACGTCAGCGGACTCCTTCGGCGCGACCTGCGCCGCCGCGACGATCCCGTCCAGGTCGCCCGCCAGCGCCCTCACCGCCTGCTGCCGCTCCACCGGGTTGATCGAGCCCTGCTGGGCGATGTCCGCCTTGATCTGCCAGGCGCGGAGCATCGGCCTCGGGTCGCTCGGGTACCGCAGCACCGTCTTGTTCGCGGTGTCGAGCGCCTCGCGCCAGATGCTCGCCGCGTCCTCCACACGGCCGGCGCGGCGCACCCGGGCCGCATCCATGGTCATCATCTCGATCCGCCCCAGCGCCACCTCGACGTCCGAAGGGTCCGCCTCCGCCGCCGCCTCCAGGTCCTTCCGGATCGACGCCAGCTCCTGATCCGGCAGCTCCACCGTGCGGCTGCGGTACAGGTTCGGGAGCCCGCGATACCTCAGCAGTTTCTTGGTCTCGGGGTTGTTCTGATCCAGCTTCTGGATCGAGGAATCCGCCGCCTGCGCCAGAGACTCCCACGCCTCGGCCCGCGACCGCGACGTCAGTTCGCGCATGACCGCGGCGAGCATCTCCCCCTGCGTCCTGGCGTTGCCCTGCTCGACCTGCGCCAGCGCCCGGTAGGTCCCCATGTAGTGCCCGTAGTACTCGTTGTACTCGACCTCCGTCGCCGGGGTCCACTTGGACAGCGCCCCCTGCCACTTGCGCAGGAACACCGCGTTGGACCGCTCCTTGTTCACCGCCTTGGCGTAGGACTTGGCCGCGGCCTCGTAGTCGCCCCGGGCCATCGCCGCGTCGCCGTTGCGCTCGTGCCGCACGCCCGTCTGCGTGAGCATGTACGCAGCGCCCCCGGCCACGATCGCGAACGCGAGCACCAGCGTGGCGCTGAGGATGATGACGAACCGAGTATTGACCTTCGCTGCCATGGTTGCACCGATCCTGCTGAATCTTCGGCCCCCGCGCCCCCTGGGCGCGGCGAGCCGGGTTCTTCGTTCCCGACACTCTCACCGCGCGGCCTGCGCCGCCTCTCCCCCCGGGCCCCCCCTCGGGTACCGCCCGTCCTCCACCTCCACCCAGTCCGGCACCCGACGCATGATGTCAGGGAGCATCTCGTTGAGCATGCTCGCCGCCGTCGCCGCCAGGTCCTCCTCCGAGGTCGCCGCGGCGCTCGTGAACTGCACCTTCGCGTAGAACGCGTATCGCTCCTTCAGATCGAACGCCAGCAGCCGCACCTGCTCCGCCAGGGGCACGATCCCGCCGTTGGCGATGAAGAAGTAGCCGGCGAACACCGGCTTGTCCGACCCCGGGTGGGTGAAGCGCGTCACGTTCATCCGCAGGTCCTCGAGTCCCACCGGCATGCGCACGTCGCGCCCGTACGAGTCTCGCCCCTTGTAGATCTTCCCCTTGTGCTTCGCCGGATCGGCGTCGCGATCCACGAAGAAGCGGTCCATGTCGATCGGGATCCGCAGCACCTTCGAGCCGCCCGTGATCGACATCCCGCCCCCCACGAAGCACCGCTCCGGCACGTGCGGCACGGTGTCCACCATGTTGGTGTAATAGGCGAGGTGGAGCTCCACCGGGGCCGATCTGTCCGTCCCCTTCCGCGCGTACCAGCGAGACAGGTAGTTGCGGGTCCCCAGCGACTCCAGCACCTCGGCCGACATCACCGCGTCGGAACCGACCCGCTCCCACGAGTCGTACGCCGTGGGCATCGAGTGAAACTGCAGGTCGCCCTCGGCGTAGATCGGCGACTTGCTCAGGTACACGCCCTTCACCGACATCGCCGCTCGGAGCCCGGCCGCCGACAGCAGCAGGACCGCGAGGGCCGCCGCGAACGCCGCGGTGCGCAGGCCCCTCCACGCCGCGGCCGTCGCCGCGCCGCCGCCGGGGTTCGCCGGTCGGGCGGCATCGCCCGCCGCCCCGTCGTCGCGCACCACGTTCTTGAGCACCCACACGAGCCCCATGAAGAGGAGGAACCCGGGGATCAGCCAGAGCACGCCGATGAGCGTGTGGGCGTCGCCCGCCGCCAGGTTCGCGTCCCAGATGCTCGCGACGCCGAGCGAGACAACCCGGAAGATGTTGGTGAAGAGCGCCACCGGAGCCGCCATGAGCACCAGCGCCGTGCGCTGCCACCACTTGTCGCACGAGAAGAACGCCACCGCGACGCCGAGGGCGAGGAAGGCGATCACCATCCGCATGCCCGAGCACGCCTCGGCCACGTTCAGCGGGATCTGCCGCCCGTCCGAGAGGCTCAGCGTGATGGTGTTCCCCGCGACGTCCACCGTGAACATCATCAGCCGCAGCATCAGCGCCGCCCCCTGCGATGCAAGCAGCTGCAGCTGGAAGGTGATCTTGTTCATCACCATCTCGCCGATGGTCACCCCGAAGGCCAGGTAGCCCACCGGGAAGACAAGGTGGGGGAACATCCGAGGCCCGAGCATGAGCAGCACCAGCCCCGCCACGCTCAGCACCAGCGACAACCCTTGGAACATGTGGATCCCGGGGAAGGGCACCAGACTCAGCGTGATGTACGTCGCGATCCCGACCACCAGCGGGAGCAGCCCCGGCCAGAACACCGTCGGCGTCATCGCCAGGAGGCGGGCCCGGTGCTTCCACACATAGAACCCGCTAATCAGCGGAACCAGGTACGCGTGGCCCCAGTCCGCCGATTGCTCAGCGCTGAAGCGGTGCTGCCGGAAGAACCACTGCGAGAACAGCAGCGCCAGGCCGAGCAGCATCGCCACGCCCATCGCGGCCAGCGAAGGGGTCGCCCACGCGCGCGCACCCCGGGCCGGCCCCACGGGCGAACTCGGCGGCGTCAATCCCGACGTTGGTGCTGCTGCGGTGGTCACGCGTCTTGCTCGATGTCTCCGAAACCGGCCCGTCCCGGCGGTCCGCCGCCGGCCCACGCCGCGGGATGCCCGATGCCGTCCATGGCCGGTCGTGGAGGGCCTCCGGCCCAGCCCGAGCCTCACGGGGGTACGCCCCGCCAACCCGCGGGTTCGGCCTCACCCGGAGGCGGTCATCGCACGCCGAGAGCCGCCACCGGCCATCGGGCCCGAACGCTCGGCCATCCGAACGATTACCGACCAAAGACGTTGGTGGGCTCGGGGCCGAAGATGTCGTTGCCGAAGTTGCGGTCGGCCAGGAAGCCGAAGCCATAGGAGATGCGGAACGCGCTGCGGATGATGGCCAGCGGCGTGGCGAAGAAGTTGGTGCCGACGTTGATCTGGTCTTCCGGCTTCAGGAAAATGTCCGGCTGGGTGGCCTCGAAAATCGCCCGCAGATTGAGGCGGATGGTGCCCTCGCGGTCGTCGCCGATGCGGCGAATGATGTCAACCCGCTCGGGGATCGCGATGGCGCTCAGCCCGCCCGCCGCCGCCACCGCCTGCTTCAGCGTGAACCGACCGGCCGAGGGCATCTCGAACACCCCGGGCCTCTGGATGCCCGGACCCGAGAGATACACAAGCCCGACATCAGGCCCGGGAACATAGATCACGTCGCCCGCGCGGACCACGATGTTGTACTGGGCCAGGCCGCGGAGCAGCGGGCCCGTCGGCACCTCGATGACGCGCTGGGTCACCAGCGCCTTGGTGTCGCCGGACGCAGCGGGCGCGGCGCCTTCGGGCAGCGCCCCGCCCTTGGGGCTCTCGCCGGCCCGCGCCACCTTCACCCACTCGCCGTTGAGATACATCCACGAACTCTCGCCGACTCCCTTCGCTCGGGACGCAGACTGCGCCGGCCCGCTGTCCGGAAGATCGATCGGGGGCGCGGCAGGAGCGGGCCGCTCGGGGCCGGGCGCGGGCTTCGATTCCGGCGCCGCCCCGCTCCCGGGCGCGGGCTTCTTGGGCTGATCCGGGCCCGTCAATTCTTCGATCAGCGATGTCAGGTCCTTGCCTTCGGGCTTCGCGGGCTGCTTGCCGGCGGCCTCGGCGGGGGTCACGGTCTTCCGCTGCGCCCCGACACCGCCCTTGGCCTCGTCGGACAGCTTCACCTGGCGGATGATCTGCACCCGCCGGATCGCGGGCGAGATGCCCCCGGCCTCGGTGAGGGCCTCGAGCAGGCGGTAGTCGGGGTTGGGGATCGCGTAGCGCCCGACCCCCTGGAGCGCGCCGATGATGCTGAACGTCGCCTTCCGGCCCTTGATGACGTTGATGCCCACCACCGGCTCCTCGGCCGTGATCTGGCGCTCCACCGTCACCTGGGCGATGCGCTTGCGCATCTCCTCGACCGTCAGGCCGTCGACCATCACCCGGCCCAGCTGCGGCATATCCACCGCGCCCGTCTGGTCGACGCGCACATCGAAGTCCGAAGCCTCTCCCTGACGAAGGAAGTCGAGGATCGTGACGCGGATCTCGTCGCCGGGCCCGACGATGTACTCCGAGACCACCGGGATCAGGTCTTCGGGCGTCGCCTGCGTCACCTCGATGAACTCCCCGGTGTCGCGCTCGATCACGTCGATCCGCTCCAGGATCGGCACCACCGTCGGCGTGTACTCCCACCGGCCCACCACCGACTGATCGAACAGCCACCCGTCGATCTCGCCGGCCTCGTTGCATCCGCTGATCAGACCGAGCGATGCGGCGACAACCCCCGCGGTGCGCAGCGCGATCCATCTGCGGCGGGCGGTGCGGTGCGGGCGGACATCGTCGCCGGGCTGGCTCACGCGAACACTCCTCTTGCTCTCGGCTCCGGAGCCGGTCGCCCTCGGGGCCGGGCGGTCGAGCGGGGCGGGGTTGCTTGCCGCCCCGGGGGCGGGTCTCCGAGCGGGGCGTCAACCTACCAACGGGCGAATCTCTGTCAACGAGACGACGAGTCCGACGTGGTGCGGTCCTGATACGACGCTCCCGCGCCGGCGTTCTGCATCGACCTTCCGGACCGGGTGGTTCAAGCATTCCACGCCGCCCGCTCCGCCCCCTGACTCCGGCCGAGCAAGGTTTGCGCGTCGGCGGGCCTGTTCTTCCCTTCGGTCTACACTCCCCGGCGCCCATGACCATGCCGACCGGCAATGCCGCCTCCATCGCCCCCGAGTCCCTCGGGCGCACCGTCGAGCGCCATCCCAGGCCGCTCGGAGGCGACCCGCTCCGAAACGCCGCGGCTCCTCTTGTCAGCCTCACCGACATGGTTCTGAATAACGCCGGCGGCCCGGCGGTCGCCACCCCCAAGCGCAAGCCCTCCTGGATCAGGGCCAAGATGCCCGGCGGCGCGCCCGGCAGCGGCTACCAGCGCCTCAAGGGCATCCTCCACGAGCACCGCCTCCACACCGTCTGCGAGGAGGCCTCCTGCCCCAATCTCGGCGAGTGCTGGTCGCGCGGCGTCGCGACCATCATGATCCTGGGCGACACCTGCACGCGGGCCTGCGGCTTCTGCAACGTCAAGACCGGCAAGCCGCCCGTCCTCGACGCCGATGAGCCCCGCCGCGTCGCCGAATCCATGCGCCTCATGGTCGCCGAGGGCGGCCTGCGCCACATCGTCATCACCTCGGTGAACCGAGACGAACTGCCCGACGGCGGCGCCTCGATCTGGGCCGAGACCATCCTGCGCACCAGGGAACTTTCCCCCGGGCTCTCGATCGAGGTGCTGATCCCCGATTTCGAGGGCAACCGGGGCGCGCTCCAGAAGGTGATCGACGCCCGGCCGGAGATTCTCAACCACAACCTCGAGACCGTCCGCCGCATGTACCCCGCGGTGCGCCCCCAGGCGAAGTTCGACCGCTCCGTGGAACTGCTCAGGCGGTGCAAGGACGCCGGGCTGGTGACCAAGACAGGGATCATGGCCGGCATCGGCGAGCGCGACGACGAGGTGCTGGAGTTGATGGACGACGTGAGAACCGCGGCGGCGACGGACATCCTGACCATCGGCCAGTACCTCCAGCCGACGCGGAACCACCTGCCGATCGACCGGTTCGTGACGCCCGAGACCTTTGAGAACTTCCGGGGGCAGGGCCTGGCCCGGGGCTTCGCGGTGGTGGAGAGCGGGCCGATGGTTCGGTCGTCGTACCACGCGGACGTGCAGGTGGATCGACTTGTTGGCGCCGAGCGTGAATCGCACGAGCGGATGCAGCGGCTCATGGGCGGGGCGTAGGGGATGCCGTATAGCCGGGGCTTGACACGCCGGAGTTGGCGCGTATGCTCCATCAATTACACTGGAGACGGCGACGCTCAGTCTGTGTTTCGCCGCGCTTGAGGTAGTCGATTGCCGCCCAATGCGTGCCGCACCACCGCGTCGCCGCGACACCTCCAAAGCGCTAAGCGCACCCCGCATCGGCATACGGTCGATGCGGCTGTGTGTTTGGCGATTTGGAGTTTCGCATGGGCAGCGATGCACGTTTCGCGGAGATCATGCGTCTTCTTGAGCACAACGGGTGGCGGCTGACGCGCATCCGCGGCTCTCACCATGTCTTTACTCGCGATGGGTTTCTGACGATCTCCATCCCGGTTCATGCGAACAAGGTGAAGCATGTCTACAAGCACAAAGTTGAACAAGCGATCCGGGAGGCCCGCAGCCGCCCGAAAGACCCTGAAGGCAAAGCTCGCCGTGACGACGGGTGACGACCTCGCGAGGCCCTTCGACCCCGCGCTGCTCCGCCGCGCGCGCGAGATCGCCTCGTCCTACCGCCTCACCTTCGAAGCCGATCCCGACGTCGGCTACCTCGGCTCGTCCGTCGAATTGCCCGGCGTCTTCGCCGACGGCAAGACCATCGAAGCCTGCGCCCGCGAGACGCTCGAAGCGTTGACCACCACGGTCGCCACCCTGCTGGAGACGGGCCAGCGCCCGCCGTCTCCTGCCAGCGAAGGCAAGCGCGAGCAACAGGTGAACATCCGTCTCACCGCCGACGAGCGGCTGCGCATCGAAGAAGCCGCCCGCGTCGAAGGATTTCGGAGCGTCTCCGACTACATCCGCGCCGCCGCCCTCCGCGGCAGCGCGTGAGCCCGGCTCACCCCCCGCACGCGGTCCCGAAGGTCGCCAGCACGAAGTTCAGGTCGGTGAAGTTCACCACCCCGTCGCCGTTGACGTCGCCCGGCGCCGGCGCCGGCGCGGTGAACGGCGCCGTCTGGCCGAATGCGCCGAGCACGCGGTTCAGGTCCATGAAATCGACCCTCCGGTCGCCGGTGGCGTCGCCGGTGCACGCGATGAACGCCGCCTCCCCGTCGAACGTGCCGTCGCCGTTGCGGTCGATGCCGATGCGGGTCTGGGATCCCAGCGGCACGAGGGTCCAGGTGATCTCGCCGCCGGCGGCGGCGGCGGCGCGGAGCGTCGCGGTGGTCGGGCGAAAGTTGGTGCGGTCGGACTGGTAGGTGTCGGCCCCGATGTACGACCAGCCGTGCTGGATGCCGTCGATCTTGCCGCGGGCCACGAGGCCCACCTGGTTGGTGTTGGCGATGGCGGTCATCTGGTTGAGCAGGGCGATCGTGCCGGGGTCGGCGTTGTTGGACCCGTCGAGGGTGGCTTGCGTGCCCACTCCCGCGTGGGTGTCGACGGTGAGCGAGAGCATGAAGGCGATGACGTCGTTGCGCTGCTGCACGCCCTGCGCCCCCTGGGCGAACGCGAAGACCGGCTGGGACAGGAAGGCGAAGAGCGAGTCGTCCTCGCCGCTGTGGGAGTAGCCGAAGCCGCGGTTGTTGGCGAGGGAGGCCTTGCTGAAGCCCACCTTGTCGGCCATGTTGCGCAGTTGAGGAACCTTCATGCTCTGCCCGCGGTTCTGCAGGCCCGGGGCAACGCCGAGGATCTGGCTGTTCGTGCCGTCGCTCAGCGTGTGGCAGGAGTTGCAGGTACGCCCGCCCGCGGTCGAGGGGGCGTTGAGATAGAACTGCTGGCCCTGCGCCGGGCGCCCGAGCCCGATGGTCGGCTTGAGGGTGTTGTCGATGTTGCGGTTGCGGTTCGGGGGGTAGGTGATGGTGCTCACGAACGCGGTGAACTGGCCCATCTCGGCCGTTGTGAGCTGGCGGTCCCCGCCGTTGAGCGAGACAAAGGCCCCGTTGAACGCGGCGAGGTTCTCGCGGTCGCCGCGCCAGTGCAGGGGGTCGGTCCCGGACAGGCCCTGCAGCGTCTGGGTGACCATCGGGCCCTTCATGGGGTGCCAGGGCTGGCAGTTGGCGCCGGGCACGGGGATGCACACCTGGTTGAAGGTCTTCACCGAGCCCGAGGGGTCGCCCAGGTCCCAGGCCAGCCCGTCCTGCCGCCCGTCCACGTGGCAGGCGCCGCACGCCGTCACGCCCAGGCCAGAGGTGAGGCGGGCGTTGTAGAGGAACGGCCTCCCGCTCTTGATCGCGGTGGGCGTGGGGTCGAAGGAGAACGCGACTGTCGCCGTCGGCGTCAGCGTCGAGAGCGAAACGATGGAGATGGTCGCGTCGAAGCGGTTGAGCACGTAGAGGCTGGCCCGGGCCTCGTCGAGGGCGAGCCCGGTCGGGCCCTGGCCGACGTCGAACTGGCCGAGGCGGGCCCCGGCCGGCGACACCACCGCGATGTTGTTCGAGCCCAGCCCGGCGACGAAGCCCTGGGAGTTGTCGGACCGCCACGCGACAGCGCGGGGATCGGCGATCGACTGGTTGCGGAGCGACGCCGCGACGTTGCCCTGCCCGGCCGCGTACGCGCCGGCGAGGTGGGGGTTGAGGTCGACGATGGCGGGCGAGGATCCGGGCGCCACCGTGGCGATCACGCTGCGCACGAAGCGGCCGGTGAGGTTGGGCTCGAAGCGGGTGCGGTTGGACGCCTCGGTGCCGATGACCACCAGCGCGCCGTCGGGCCGCACGGTCATCGCCATGTTCATGTTCATCAGGCCGGTGACGTACGACACCCCCAGCGAGGAGGGATCGATCACCGCGACGTCCTGGTCGTGCATGTCCCAGGTCACGAAGTTCGGGCCGGACCACACGCGCCCGTTGTCGTCCTCCCACTGCCCGGCGCCGTTCTTCTGCACGATCAGCCCGACGCGCGGCGGCAGCGGGTTCGCCGGGTTCAGAGGGGGCGAGAACAGGTTGCCGGCGTTCGGGGGCGGGTTCAGCCCGCCGTAGGGGCCCGAGGGGCTCGACACCTGCCCGGCGTTGAGGATCGTGGTCTTGTTGCCGCTCGCGAAGATCGCGGCGTAGACCTTCGTGCCGTCAGGGCTGACCGCCATCGCGCGGGGCATCTCGCCCTGGATCGCGACGACGGAGGCCGGGGCCGCAAGGTTCGAAAGGCTGAACACGCGCACGTCCTCGGTTCCCGAGCAGGTCACGAAGGCCTTGCCCGCGGCGAAGGCCACGTCCGAGGGCTGGTTGCCCACCGGCAGCGTCCGCTTCACGTTCATCGACGCGAGGTCGACGACGCTCACGGTGTCGGAGATGCGGTTGACCACCCACGCCTCGGTGGCGGAGACCGCCCGGACCGAGACCGGGTCGAGCCCGACCGGCACACTCCCGACCGAGACCGGCGTGCCGCCGGAAAGGCTGAAGACCTCCAGCCGGTTGTCGGCGGTGTTGACCGCGAGCAGCCGGGCCCCGTCGGGCGTCAGTGCCAGGGGCGAGACGTGGGGACTCTCCCAGTTCACAAAGCCCTGCGCCGAGACCACCGAGCCGGCCACCGCCAGAATCGCCGCGGGAAGAACAGCAGAGCGGACGTGCGCGCGGACGGAGCGGCTCAGGGTCGGCATGTCGGAACTCCCGCGAGGGGGCCGGCCCGGCGTCGCGCCGACCACGGCGCGAACCCGGGCGAGGAAGGGGGATGCCTTGTCAACGCCGAAGTCGTCCGGGCCATTGCCGGGCACGTCCGAATTGCCATGCTCTCGTCGGAATCGACGGCACAACGAGGGTTTTCACTTGGCCCGCAGGCGCAGCGCCCCGTCCCAGTCCGTCGGCGGCGAGCCGAGGTCGTCCATCGCTTCCCGGTAGGCGTCGGCCAGTTTGCTCTTGCCCCAGCGCGCCGCCAGCCGGCCCCACATCTCGCGGCTCGCGGCGAAATCCCCGCGCTGGTACGCCGCGACCGCCTGCTCCGTAGCCTCGATCCATTCCCCGTCCGCGTCCGGGGCCACGATCTCGAACGTCTCCACCGGCGTGCTCTGGCCGACGACCACGATCCGCCCCACCGGCCTGAGCCGGAATGCGGCGCCCGCGCCGCCGCCGGCGTCGGCGCCGAACGCGGCCATGGTCACGCCGTCGATCAGCACCGCGGTGCCGAACTGCTTGTTGGCTGATTCCAGCCGTGCGGCGAGGTTCACCGCGTTGCCGATCACGGTGTAGTCGTTGAGTTCCGGGGGGGCGCCGCAATCCCCCACGGTGACCGGGCCGGTGGCGATGCCGATGCGCGCCGAGATGCGGGGCAGGCCCTGCATCGCCGGGTCGTCGTTGACCGCGGCGACGGCGCGCTGGCAGGCGAGGGCGGCGCGGCAGGCCCTGCGCGCCTGGTCCGGGTCCTGCCCGAAGGCGGACCAGAACGCCATCAGCCCGTCGCCCAGGAACTTGTTGACGTAGGCGTTCTCGGCGGTGAGCTCGGCGGTCATGGCCCGCATGCAGCGGTTGAGCAGGGCGACGGTGGTCTTGCCGTCGAGCCGCTCGCTGATCGAGGTGAACCCGGCGAGGTCGACGAAGAGGCTGGTGATCTCGCGGGTCTCGCCCTCCATCGAGAGCGAGCCGGGGTTGCTCACCAGGAAGTCGACGAGTTGCCCCGAGACGCGGGCCTTGAACTGCCGCTCGATGCGCCTGCGGTCGCGCTGCGCGAGCGTCGCCTCGGCCGCGGTGCACGCGATGTACGCCGCCACCCCGGCGAGCAGCGGCGCGGCCATGGGCATCAGCAGGCCCGACCTCCGCGCCGCCTCGTCCGAGCCCGCGAAGAGGTTGACGTTGAAGAGCCACACGCCGGCGACCGCGAGGTACCCGGCCAGCACGGCGATCGCGGCGCCGGCCGCCGACGCCGGCCCCAGCCCTCCCGCCAGCGCCGTGCACGCGAGCCCGACGGCCAGCGCCAGCGCCGGCGCCGCCCATCCGGGCGCGGGGGCGATGGCCCGCCCGCTGAGCGCCATGTCGGCGGCTACCGCATGGGCCACGACTCCCGGCGTCCTCGGCCCGAGCGGGGTGCGGACGAAGTCGGCGATCGCGCCGGTCGCGTCGTACCCGATGAACACCAGCCGGCCGCTCACCGCGTCGCGGAGGGTCTTCTCGCCCGCCTCGATCTCCTGCGGCCCGCGCTCGGCCTGGGCCTGCAACTCCACGTGCTTCAGGCAGGTCTCGCGCACGTTCGCCTCGTCGGCCTCGAGCGTGACGCCCTCGGCGGCCATTTGGTCGAACTGGCGGAGGTACTCGCGGGCCCGCTCCGTCGCCGCCGCGATGTCCGCCGCGCTCACGGCGGCGCCGGGGTCGCGATCCTGCAGAAGCCGGGTTGTTGTTTCGAGCCTCGCGCGGTTCAGGTCCGCCTTGGCCCTCTCCGCGGCGAGCGCGATGGGGAATCCGATCGAGATGTACCCGTGGCCGATCGGGTCGTCGGCGCTCCGCCGGAACATGCCGCGATACCCGTCGTCGGTGCGCGGCCAATCGATGACGAAATCCCCGTTGGCCAGGAGCGGGATGGCCGAATCCCCGACGCCGATCGAGCGGCCGGCGGCGCGGACCTCCCCGGGCGCCACGCGGAGCAGCGCCGCGGCGCCGGCCAGGCCGAGCTGGATCGCCCGCCCGCCCTGCGTGGGGCGCAGGGCGTACAGGCGGCGCACGACGCCGTCGGCGTCGAAGGTCACGTCGACGAACCCGCTGCCGGTCGCCGCCTCGGCGAAGCGGGTCAGGGGCGCCGAGTCGTCCATGTCGAGGGCGGCGTCATCCGAGGGGCGGAACGTCCGCCGCAGCGCGCGCCAGGCTTGTTGCTGGTCCCACGCGCGCTCGACCCGCACGCGCTGCGGATACTCGCCGGTGCGCTCGGTCACGCCCGGCGCCACGGCGGCGACGAAGCGGGCGAACGGTTCGCCCCGCTCGAGAGCGGCGGCGGCGGCTCGTGCCGCGGCCAAGGAGCGGAACTCGCCGGGGCGGGCGAGGAAGTCGGCCCGGCGCGGGCCTGTGAGGGCCGCCACGTCCGCGGCGTCGGCGTCCGGGGTCTGGATGTTCGACCCCAGGGCGCGAAGCAGCGCCTCGAGTTCCTCGGCGCCCCGGGCGGTGCGCCACGCCTGCCCGAGCGAGTCGAATGCCGCCAGGTTCACCGCGACCACCGACCGCGCCTCGTGCAGCGCGCGTTCGAGCGCTGCGTCGTGGTCGAGCCGCGCCGCCGCGCCGCCTTGCTCCTCGATGCTGGGGGGCTGGGCATCGTCGAGGAGGATGTCGAGCGCGATGACGCCGGCGCCGGCGCGGCGGAGCTCATCGATCGCCTCGGCGAGGCGGGTGCGGGGCCAGGGCCAGCGCCCGACGGTCGCCACCGCGCCGTCATCTATCATCACCAGCCGCACCCGGTCGCTGGCGGCGACGCGGGTCAGCCGCGCGTGTTCGAACCGGAGGTCCGCGGTCTGGCGCTCCAGCCCGTCGAGCAGCCCGAGCGCGGAGGCCGCGGCGACCGCGGCGGTTGCCGCCGCCCCGAGGAGGCTGACCAGCCGCGCGTGAGACGACCGCTGCCTAGCCACGCGAAGGTTGTACCGTCCGGAAGGAGACAGCGCTGATCAGCGATGCAGCCCGCGGTCTGAGTCTCTCGGCTGCGGCGGGGGAGGAGGCGACTTGGTGATCTCGCCGAACCCTGGGATGAAGCGCCTGCCGTTCACGAGGAAGGCGCTTTCCTCGTGGAAATCGGCCCGGGGTCCGGTGCCGTAGCGGTCGGGGATTGGGCCCGGGCCGCCGCCGCCGGAGGGGATCACGCCGCCGCCGGATGGCGTGGTTCCGCCGCCCGAGGGAGTCGTTCCGCCGCCGGACGGTCGAGTCCCGCCTCCAGATGGAGTTGTGCCGCCGCCTGAGGGACTGGCCCCCCCGCCCGACGGCGTGCCGCCGCCGGATGGGGAACCGCCCCCGGATGGTGTGCCGCCTTCGGAACCGTTCGAGCCGGAAAGTCCGCCGCCGCTTCCACCGCCGGCCGAACCACCGGGGGATGATCCGCCGCCGGGGGAGGATCCGCCGCCGCCGCCACTGCCGGGGCCGCTTCCGCCGCCGCTCGGCGGCTTGCTCGTGCCCAGGCCGTTCATGGTTGACGCCATGGTCAGGTTGCGCTCGTAGGTGAAGCGCTGCGTCTGCACCGACTGCTGGTTGGTGGCGGTCTGATCGGGAATGAAGCCGAGAGTGGCGAGGGCGGCGCCGAGGCCGGGGTCGGAAACCGCGACGCTGGGCAGGTTCACGGTGCTGAGCAGCGCGACTTGGGTCTGGCTGGGGACGGACTCGCTGGACACGCCTCGACCCGAGAGCGTCGTCGAAACGATCCGGTCGCGGATGCTGCCGACGTACCGGAGTTCGATCGCGTTGATCGTGTTCGACTGAAGGCCCTCGACCTGCGTGCCGCCGAACGCGTTGTGGTCGACGCCGAACCCGGTTCCCTTGACGGCGAGGGTGGTCGACGGGGTGACCACCTGGAAATCGTTGTTGAGGCCGACGTGGTCGACCTTGAAATCGGCCTTGCCGCGAACCAGCACGGCGCGGGTCTTGAGCGTATCGCCCTCTTCCAGCACCTCGGGCAGCACGAGGCGGGTCATGCGGTCGATCAGGATGGTGGCGTTGCGGCCGACGCGCACGGCCATCTTGCTCCGCACGCCGGTATCGACCTCGGCGCCGGGGTTCAGCACGTCGTCGACCTTCGCCGGGCGGTAGTCCTCGCTCGCGCTGGGGCGCCAGCGGCAGTTGGCCCCTTCGATGCTCATGATGACGGCCTGCAGATCGCGCCCGCCGACGCCCTGGGCGTGACCTGCCGCAGCGCTCACCTGCGAGGCTTGGGTCGACGTCGCGGGCTCCTTCGCCTGCGCTGGGGACATCGCGAGCGCCAGGGGCGCCACCCAGAGTCCCGGGCTGATCTTGCGGAATCCTCGAAGCGTCATGACCCCACCTCGCGCGCGTGCGACGGCCAGTTGCGCCGGCGTCGCCTGTGTGTTCTGGTTCTCTTTCTCCCGGCCCCTCTGCCGGGGCCGCTCCACTTGATTCGCTCGCCTGGGCGCCGGAGTTCCGAGACGGGCAGCGATTCCCGCCGGGGATCTTGGCAATCGTCAGTCGGGCGAGCCGGCGGGCGGTTCTGGCGGGCCGTCTCCGGTGGGCTCGGGTGGGAGTGTACCTTCGGAATCTGTCGGCGCCTGCCCCGACCCCGGAACTGGAGCGGCTTTCTGGAGCCGTTCCTCCAGAGTGCGGTTTTTTCCGGACTTTGCCTGCAGCCGGTCCTGCACCCGGCTGGCGAATTCGATGAATTCGAGCCCGGTGATGGCCTGGCCCTCGGAGCGGTCGGGGATGACCTCCATGGCCACGAGTTCCCGCGTCGCGTAGCGGGGGCTGAGGCCGAAGAGGGTCATGGTCAGGCCCCCCTGGATGTCCGCGATCTTGCACGCGGCCATGGCCAGATCGCCCATGCGGGCCGAGGTGTTGGCGGGCATGGTCTCGGGCGTGCGGTCGGTGGGGAGCCACCCTCGGGCGACCGAGTCGCGGAGGCGGGCCTCGTAGGTCTCGTGGGGGTCGCGATCGTCGACGGAGAGCATGAGCCCGTGCAGGGCGTCGTTGTTGGTGACGATGCGGCGGGTTTCGAGGTCGCTCCAGAAGGCCGGCGGGTCGTCGCGGCGGTCATCGACGACGGAGCGTTCGGCCACCGTGCGCGCGCAGCCCGGGGCGATGGCGGCAAGGCCGGCGCAGGCGAGGAGGAGCGCGGGCTCAGAACGCATAGGTCACACCGAGATAGAGGAAGTGGCGGGGATTGTCCAGCGCGCGCGGGAAGGCGTCGGTGTTGGGCAGGAAGACGCCGTAGCGGAGCGTGGCGTTCAGGTCGGAGGTGAGGCGCCAATCGAGGAAGAGATCGATCTCGCCCCCGAGGAACTGCTCGCCCGGGGTGGTGGCGATCGAGAGCGGGGCGTTCCTGTCGATCTTGGTGAAGAGGAAGCCGTCGATGCCGGTTCGCAGGCCGCCGAGCACGCCCTGGGTCTGGCGGAAGGGGGTGGTGCTGATGCCGCCTCTGAAGGAGAGGAGGTTGGAGACGTCGGCGGCGAGGGCGATGCCGGTGTTGACGTAGCCGAGCGAGTTGAAGGCGCGATCGGTGGTTCCCGGGGCGTTGCCTCCGAAGGTGTCGTTGGCGCTGAGGCGGTCGGAATCGCCGGAGCCTCCGACGAGTTCGAAGTCGAGCCTGGTGTCGCCGGGGTCGCGGAAGAGGTAGGTCAGGCCGAGGAGGCCGGCGTAGGCGTCGATGGCGTTGCGGGTCTGGTTGACGGGGAGGGCGGTGGCGGCGTCGAAGGAGTTCGAGAAGGTGACGCCGAACTGCTTGATGAACTCGGCGCGGTAGGTCCATTCGGCGCTCAGGTCGCCCTTGGAGCCCAGGCCGAGGTAGTAGGAGTCGTAGCCGAACGTGGTGGGGAAGAGCCCGGCGACGTTCTGGAACTTCTGGCTGTCTCGGTTGGAGTCGAGTTGGGCCAGGAAGAAGGCGTAGGGCCGGTGCTCGGTCAGCCCCCGGTACTCGAACTGGAAGCCGGCGTAGACGCGGCGGACGAAGGAGTCGAAGCCCGGGCGCGAGCCGTCGAAATCGATGACGTCGCGGGGCGCGGTCACGCCTCCCAGGGCGGTGAAGCCGAGCGTGCCGTATTCGGCGTCGAGGAGCCCGGCCCACATGGTGTTGGAGAGGGTGAGGCCGGAGCCCCAGACGATGTATTGCTTGCCGATTTTGGCGTTGAAGTTGTAGTCGGGGGCGACGCCGGTCTGGGCGCGTTCGAGGCCGCGGAGGTCGAACTGGTAGAAGGCGCGGTCGAGCCCGGGGTTGTTCCAGCGTGAGCCGCGGCCGTCGAAGGAGTCGCCGCGCTCCCAGTTGTCGTACTGGCCCTTGCCGCGGATGAAGATGCGGTGGGCGCCGTCGAGTTCGAGCCTGAGGTAGGCGCGGGCGTCGTACTGGTAGAGGATGTGGCTCTTGCTCTCGGCGTCGTCGATGGTGTAGAAGCCGAAGCGGAGCGAGCCGCCGTAGTCGACCAGGAGCCTCTCGGAGATGGGCTGGTCCGGGGAGATCGACACGCGGTACTGCATGTCGAACTCGCGGAGTTGGCGCTCGAGTCGGCGGACGGCCTCGGGGTCGGACTGTGCCGCGGCCGGCGCGGCGCACCCCGCCAGGGCGGCGGCGGCGGCAGCGGCCCGACGGATCGGAGGCGTCAGCCCGGGGATGCTCAGGTCGCGCGGTGGCATGGGTCTTCTTGGACGGGAGACGTCGGCCGCAGGCTTGCAGCGATGGTGATGTATCGGCATTGGAGCAAGGCCATGTCGAGTGTGCAAGGCACTTGCCCGCAGTGGGCTGGCCGGGCCGGCCCGGGAAGGTCTGCCGGGCGCGCGACCATGCAACAACCCCGGGCGAGGACCCCGGGGTTGTCGACTTGTGCGAAATGGCGGGCCTTACTGCGGGAGGTTCTGGTACTGGACCACGGCATCGACAAGGTTGCGGAGGTCGGTGGAGTTGGCGGCGCCGTCGGCGTTGAAGTCGGCCGGGGTGTTCATCCACGCGCTCAGGTCGCCGGCGTTGAGGTCGTGATCATGGTTCATGTCGAACACGCCGAGGAGGCCATCGGAGCAGCTGTACGCGACCTTGAACCGGTACTCGAACGACGCCACGTCGGGAGCGCCGGCGACGCCGCGGCACTTGAGTCCGTTGGCGCCGGTCCGAGGGATGATTCGGTAGTCGAAGTCGCCGTAGAACCGCTTTTGGCTGAGCCCTGATCCCGTGCCGGTCACCCTGATCCGTGAGTACTGCAGGTTTGCCTGGGCGCCAACACCGTCCACCAGGGCGGCAGTAAAGTTCGAAGAGATGTCTTCCCACGAACTCAGGAAGTTCGGCCGGCGCTGGACGATGAGCGGCATGGCCCCGTCGAACTGGACAGGCCCGTACAGCTGCAAGTCCGCGAAGGTCGGGCCGTAGTTCGACGGGGAGTAGATCGAGCAGTCAGGCTGAGCGCCGAGCGATGTCGGCGGTGGAGAAGTCATGATCAGCGTGTCCTGCGCGGGGGTACACGCCATCCCATGGAGGTCGAACCGCGCGACGCCGATCGCTCCGCCGCCGATGGAGCCGGGGAGCGTGGCGTACGAAGCCGAGTTGAGCTGCGTGGCGCCGATGCGCACGATGACGCCGGATTCCCAGCCATCGGCAGGGCTGGCGAGAAGCCCGTTGTTGCCGGCGATGATCTGGCCGATGAGGCCGTTGGCCGGGAGGAGGATTTCAGGGATATTGGGGTCGCTGTTGGCGTTACGGATCGTGCCGCCGATGACGACAGGGCGGCGCGATTCGGAGGGTTGAGTGGCGATCTCCACGTTGCGCACGCCCTCGCGGATGTACAACTGCGTGGGTGAGCCGGGCGCGCCGAAGTCGTTGCCGATGTTGATCTGTGGCGGCGCGTTGTTCGAGAAACGCTTGTCGTCGTCGTTGAGCAAGGGGACGCGAGGCTGACCAATCGCGTCCGCGCGGAGCAAGCCTGTGAAGTTGCCGCTTCCTAGGTCCTTGTCGGTTACCACGGACTTGATGTTGGAAGCCTGAGCGGGGTAGGTACTGTCGAATGTGACACCCGCGTCGATGAACGCGTTGATTTCGGGAGCGATGACCTCGTTGATATCTCCCCACGCTGAGATGATGACCTGGTTCGACGCAGAGCCGATCCGAGAGTTTCGCGACGACAGGCTGATCCTATCGATGGAGCCACGTTGGGCGATGATGGAGCCGTTGAGGTTGCCGCTGACTGCGACGCGCCCCACCGAGAGACGCCCGTACGCTCCTCGCGCCAGAACAATATCCGAGTTGACGTCGCCGCGCACGGTGAGACCGGCGCCGCTAACTCCGATCGAAGCCAGCGTGCTGATGGTCTGTCCGCTGCCGAGGCTGCCCATGTCCCCGACGAGATCCACATCGGCTCCCTGCACGATGATGTGACCCACCGAACCGACGCGATTCACGGTGCCGATCTCGAGAGTCAGAGGCAGCGATGATGACCGCGACACGGAGACGATTCCCAGCGAACTGGGCGTCGGGGTGTCGATCCGCACCGTCGTGACCTGCGAGTCGCTCACCAGCACCGAGACGTTGGCCCCGTCGATCTGGACATCGCCGCCGCCGGTGCCTCCGAGAAGAGTCACTAGAATGGTGGGCGTCGCACAATTGTCGGCCCACTGCCCGTTCCCGCAGTACTGGGTCGCATGCCCCTGCGCCGAGGCAAGCGCGAGAACGGCCCACGGAATGAGAACCTTCTTCATAGACGTCTCCTTGAATGAATCAATGAGTACACCACTGGAATCATGACAACAGGCGGCGACGGAACGACCGATGCCACCCGGAGAGCAACGAAATCCCCGACCGCAGCATCAAACCGGGAGCCCAGGCGGTCGGGCAGGCTGTAGGGTGTGAAATCCGATCCGGTCACCAGACGTGTGCGCTGCCCGTTGAAGATGTCCACCTGCACGTCGTCAAGAAACTCGGCTCCGCCCCCAGAGGCGTCCAGCAAGCCCCACGGGGTGCGAACAGTCGGATAACTCCCGACGTTCACCGGCAGCGTCTGGCCCGCTGGCCAGGGCGACGCGTTGGTCTGCCCGCCGTTCTCCGGCCGGCCGCGGACCAGCGGCGTGTTCGTCCCGTTGGGCTGGGTCCAGTATCCGGCCTGTCCGGGGCCGTAGCGGTTCGGGTCGAAGTACACCGCCTTGGTCCACTCGTTGAACGTCGGGAAGAAGAACCGCGCGCCCGGGGAGCGGGAGATCTGGTCGGTGACAATGTTGTTGGGGTCCTCGCCGAAGGTGGAGATGTCGTAGGCGCCGCGTTCGAAGTCCTCCGGCCGAGCATTGGCCGCGCTGGGCTTGCCGTTGTGCAGCCAGTTGAGGTAGCGCGAGGCGCCGCGGTACCTGACGAACGCCGGCTCGTCAGAAGTGCCGGGCGTCAGCCGGTACTGCGGCACGCCGTTGGAGAGGCCGAAGAACTCGACAACGCCGCGCGAGGGCATGACCGAGAGCGCGTTGCCAAGATCTCCCCGCGTGTGCGGGGCGTAGGCGTTCATGAACTCCCACCACTGCCCCACCGAGACCTCGGTCTGGGCGATCCTGTACTCGTAGCCGACCGCCCCGATGGGGCCCGGCCGGGTGTACTGCTGGCCGGGGGGAACGATCGCCGGGGCGTTCCCCGCCGAGCCGATGACCGACCAGCGCAGGCCATAGTCCGGCATGCCGCCGGTCTGGGCCGATGCGGCGAAGGGCGCCGCCAAGCCGATCAAGGCTGCGAGTGCGTTCCCCAGAATGACGCGGATGAGATGGTTCATTTCCCGGTGCTCCCTGATTCGCGGCGGTTCTGCGCGGGTTCCCGCTTCGCGCAATCTTCATGTTTCTCGGACGCTCCTCGGTCGCTCGCCCACGCCGACGCGCGGAGGCGGCTGGATTCGATCCTGCGCGATGGAAACCTACCCCATGACGCCGCGGGGGCAAGCGTTTGGGGCGGGCGGCGCGGCGTCGGACCCACCCGGACACCGAACGCTATGGTTGGGGTTCCAGCAGCCCTTGGCGGGTGTGCTCGGGAGAGGCGGCGTCGTATGCGGGTTCTCATCACCGGCGTTGGCGACGCGTTCTCGCGCGTGCATTACGGCTCGTCGGCGGTTGTCGAGAGCGGCCGCGCGTACGTGGCGATCGATTGCCCGGACCCGTACCACCGCGTGCTGCACGAGGCGTGCGGGGCGTCGGGCTGGCGGATCACGGCGGACGCGATCGACGACTACATCATCACGCACCTGCACGCGGACCATTGCCACGGGCTGGAGACGGTGGGGCTGTCGCAATGGGTGGCGCGGATGAAGGGGTCGAGGCAGGCGGCGCCCCGCCTGCACACCTCGGCGGCGGCCGCGGGCAAACTGTGGGAGATGCTCGAGCCGGGCATGGGGACGCTGATCGGCACCGGGCGGCCGATGACCATCGAGGACTACTTCGACGTGCGCATCCTGACGCCCGGGGAGACGGCGAAGGTCGGGCCTCTGGCGGTGCGGGCGCGGGTGACGACGCACCACGTGCCGACGCTGGGGCTGCTGCTCTCGGACGGGGCGCGCACGCTGGGGTGGTCGAGCGACACGCGCTACGAGCAGGCGCACATCGATTGGCTGGCGGAGGCCGACGTGATCGTGCACGAGACCAGCCCCCTGCCGGCGCACTGCCCGGTGGAGCACCTGAACGAGCAGGCGGCGGCGGTGCGGGCCAAGATGCGGCTGGTGCACGCGCCCGACGGGTTCGATGCGATGCGCACGGATATCCCGCTGCTGCGCGAGGGAGACGTGCTCGAGGTGTGAGGGTGGGTTGGGCGGCATGCCCGGTCTCCGCCGGGCGTGGATCGGTGGGCGCCGGGCTCTTCGGCGGTCCCCTCCCCCCCGTCGCTGCGCGACGACCCTCTCCCACGCAGGGAGAGGGTGGGGGTATTGTCGGCGCATGGCCGACATGCTCACGCCGTGCTGGATAGCGGGGGGCCGCGAAGTGTCGGGGGCGCCGCACCCGGTGCACGACAAGTTCACGGGTGAGCGGATCGCGGCGGTTGCGCTGGCGGATGCCGGGGCTGTCGTGCGGGCGCTGGACGCGGCGTGCGCGTGCCATGAGCGGGGGTCGCTGTCGTCGATGGCATCGCACGCGCGGGCCCGGGCGTTGGGGCGGGTTGCGGGCGCGGTTGAGGAGGATGCGGAGGGCTTTGCGCGGCTGCTGGTGGCGGAGGTGGGCAAGACGATCCGCGAGGCCCGGGTGGAGGTGGCGCGGTCGGTGGAGACGCTGCGGCTGTCGGCGGAGGAGGCGACGCGGATCACCGGGGAGTTCCTGCCGCTGGACGGCTCGGCGCGGGCGGCGCGGGCAGGCGCCGTGGAGGCGGTGGTGCGGCGAGCGCCGGTGGGGGTGTGCGCGATGATCTCGCCGTTCAACTTCCCGTTGAACCTGGCGGCGCACAAGATCGGGCCGGCGATCGCGGCGGGGTGCCCGTTCGTGCTCAAGCCCTCGCCCCGGGCGCCGCTGGCGGCGCTGAGGCTGGGCGAGGCGCTGGCCGGCGCGGGGTTGCCGGAGGGGTCGTGGTCGATTCTCCTGTGCGAGGATGCCGCGGCGGACCTGATGGTGACGCACGCGGGGGTGCGGATGCTGTCGTTCACGGGTTCGCCGGGGGTGGGGTGGGCGATGAGGGCGCGGGCGGGGAAGAAGAAGGTGGTGCTGGAACTCGGCGGCGTGGGGTGCTGCATCGTGGATGCCGGTGCGGACGTGGCGCGGGCGGCGGAGCGGATCGCGGCGGGGGGGTATTCGACAGCGGGGCAGTCGTGCATCTCGGTGCAGCGGGTGCTGGCGCACCGGTCGCTGCTTCCGGGGCTTCGAGAGGAACTGGTGCGGCGTGTGGGGGCGCTGCGGGTTGGTGACCCTCGCGAGGAGGCGACCGATGTTGGGCCGCTGATCAGCGAGGCGGAGGCGGCGCGGGTGGAGGCGTGGATCGGCGAGGCGGAGCGTGGAGGCGGGCGGCTGCTGGTGGGCGGGTCGCGCCGTGGTGCGCTGCTGATGCCCGCGGTGGTTGAGAGCCCGCCGCCGGAGAGCCGGCTGGCGTGCGCTGAGGTGTTCGGCCCGGTGGTGGCGCTGGAGGGGATTGACCGGTTCGAGGAGGCGGTCGCGGCGGTGAACGCGATGCCGTTCGGCCTGCAGGCGGGTGTTTTTACGGGGAGCCTGTCGAGGGCGCTGGCGGCGTGGAGGGCGCTGGAAGTGGGCGGGGTGGTGATCAACGACGTGCCGACAACTCGCTACGACGCAATGCCTTACGGTGGAATCAAGGAGTCGGGGCTGGGCCGGGAGGGGGTGGCTGCGTCGGTGGCGGAGTACACCGAGCCGCGGGTGCTGCTGGTGATGGGGTGAGATGGGGGCCCGAAAAGACGACAAAGTTGCAGGATTTCCCTTGAGGTATGACCCTTGGCGCGTCACAGTGCGTGGAGCCGAGGCCCGGGAAACCGGGAGTCGGTCAAGGTTGAAACGCAGGGGCTGGGTTCTCGCCGCAGCCCCGAAACCAACCTGACGTCGACGTTCCCTCCGCCGTGATGAACGGCGCGAGGGGTCTTGTGGGTGTCCACGGGCGGAGGCCCGGGATGAGGGAAGCGGAGGCCGCCGAGCCGTGCTGTGTGGCGCGGGCGTGCGGCGGGCATCACGCCATCTGTCTAGGGAGGAAACGCGAATGAAGGTTCTCATGCTTACCGTCGCCGGTCTGGCGATCGCGGGCGTCGCCTCGGCCGCCACGTACAACAACGCTGCGCAGTATGCGGGCACCATCGGGCACGGGCTGCGCACGGGCGCGACGTCGTCGGGTGGCGCCGCGGCGCCGGCCGGCGCGTTCTGGTCGGAGGTTCAGAACACCAACACGACCGCCGGCTTCGGCAACCAGCAGAGCGCAGGCAACCGCGTCGCCGACAACTTCACGGTTGGCGCTGGCGGCTGGACCATCAACTCGATCCGCTTTTTCGGCTACCAGACGGGCTCGTCGACGACCTCGACGTTCACCGGGTTGAACTACCAGATCTGGAGCGGTCGCCCCGGAGACGCCGGCTCGGTCGTCGTGTTCGGCAACACCACCACCAACACCCTGACCGGTTCGTCGTTCTCCGGTGACTACCGCATCTTCAACAACACCCCCGGGAACACCCGCCCGATCATGAACCTCGACGTCAGCGGAGGCGCCAACCTCGCCGCGGGCACCTACTGGCTCGACTGGCAGGCGAACGGCACCCTCGCCTCTGGTCCCTGGGCTCCGAGCATCACTGTCCTTGGCGCGAACTATGCCGCGGGGATGAACGGCCGCCAGCTGACGACTACCGGCTGGGCCGACCTTCTCGACGCCGGCTCCGGCACGATCCACGACCTTCCGTTCCTGATCGACTACACCGCGGCTCCCACTCCTGGCGCCGCCGCGGTGTTCGGGATCGCGGGTCTCGCCGGCCTGCGTCGCCGGCGCTGAGGTCGCCCGGCCGATCTTGCATGATGATTCAGGGCCCTTGGCGTTCGCGCCGGGGGCCTTCTTTCTGCGCTTGCATTCCGGCGGCGCGATCAGAACTTGAATCTGAAGCGTGCGAAGACCAGGTCTCGCTCGAGGCGGGCGGCGATGACGCCGTCGCTCAGGTCGGCGCGGAGGCGCTCGAAGCCGAGGGAGAACCGCGACACCGCCGAGAGGTCGAAGGCGAGTTCCGCGCCGAGGCCGGCGAAGCGGGCATCGCTCCGTTCGCCGATGACGGTCCACGAGCCGCCGCCGGCGAGGGAGACGGCTTCGACCAGCTCCCACCTCGCGCCCAGGCCGACCACCGGCGCGGCGCTGAGGCCCGATCGCTCTCGGATCGCGGGGGCGCCTTCAAATCGGGCGTCGTAGGCCATTGCCCGCACGCCGCTGTGAACGGAGACGGTCACCGGGTTGAAGCGCAGAGCGTCCCACCGGACCGAGGCGTCGTAGAGATCGAGGGCGCTGGTCCGGGCGGCGCCCGGGGGGGCGAGGGCGCCGGGGGAGATCGAAGCCGAGCCCAGCGGGCCGCCGCGGTCGCCGAAGTTCGACTTGCCGAATTCGAGCGCGACGCTCTCGCGGAGGGGAACCGCGCCGGCGGATCGGTAGGCGAGCGCCTCCTGGCTGTCGGAGAGCGCGCGGTCCTGGGCGGGGCGTCCGAGCCGAAATTGCAGACTTTCGTCAGCGGCGAGTGCGGCCGACGGGAGAGGGGTGGTGTCGTGGGGGGGCGTCCCGCCTCTCGATGGGACAAGTGCGACGAGGAGCATGAGAGAGGCCGCGCACCGCGCCGGAAACATGCCGGATGGTAGGCGAGGGCGCCCGAGGCGGGCTTCCGGCGAAAGGGCCGCGGGAACGATGGCGCACCCGCGAACCCGAAACGGGGTGTCAAACTCTCGCGGTCGCGTCCGTCCAACTCCGCGCCGCGCGAGCCACCCCGAACGGTTGGCCTCCCGCCGTGGGGCGGGACTGGCGGGAGAGATTCGAGGATCGCGGCGGAGCGGATGCGTCGCGGCGCCGGGCGCGAGGAGATTCTTCAGCCCTTGCCGAGGGCCCGGAGTTTGTCCCGGAGGAAGACCATGTGGTGGTCGAGATGATCGGTGTAGGTGCGGACGAGGCCGGCCAGGGTGATCACGCCTCGCTCGCTGTGGACGCCGGTGCGGTCGTAGGCCGCGTCTGGAAGTGCGCGGAGCATGGAGGCGGTGATGAGTCGGTTGAGCCGGAAGATGTCGGCGGCGAGTCCGACGTCGAGGGCGGCGACCGGCAGGTTGTTGGCGAAGGCGTTCTCGTCGTAGGCGGTGATGGGGGGGTTGTTCATGGCGGCGATGCGCTTCATGCGGTCGCTGGCGATGAGGTCGCTATCCATGAGGTGGATGATGAGTTGCTGGATGCTCCACGTGCCGGGGACGGGGTGGCCGTGGAGGTCCTCGTGGGTGAGGCCCCTGACGGCCTCGGTGAGCGCGGTTGCGCCGGCGGCGTAACGATCGATGAGAGCGCGGTCGAACGGCATGGGGCCTCGGGATCGAGAGAGGGGGTGATGTGGTCAGCGTTCACGGTCGGCGCGGCTGGTCTGGGGGCCGCGGGCCGGGAGCCTGGTGAAAACGACGCGGTCATCGCTCGCCGGGGCCTGGTACGCGGGTGGGGAGGTTTCGTGCGGCGTGGCGTCGAGCCTGCTCTTGCGCGACACGGTTCGGTGGGTCCAGGTGGGTGCGAAGGCGCGGAGCACGTCGAGGAGGCGGTAGTGCCCGGGGATGCAGAGGTCGAGGCGGGGGTGGTCGAGCAGGCCCACGATGGCGCGGGCCGCCTGCTCGGGCGAGATGGAGTCGCGGCGGAACTTGTCGAGCAGGCGGGGGTACTCGCCCCGGTCGAAGAAGGGCGTCCGGACCAGCCCCGGGTAGGCGACGCTGAAGCGGACCCCGGCGGGGGAGTATTCGGTGTCGAGGGCGTGGGTGAGGGTGTTCAGGGCGCTCTTGGCGGCGGCGTAGGCGGCATGTCCCCAGGGCCCGACCTTGGACGACATCGAGGAGACGTTGATGACGTGGGGCGTTGCGCCGGCGCGGGCCTGGTCGAGCATGCCCGGGAGCAGGGCCCTCAGGAGGCGCGCGGGGGCGACGTAGTTGACGTCGAGCAGGCGCTCGTGCTCGGCGGGTGAGAGGGAGAGGAAGGGCTTGAAGTCGTTGTATCCGGCGTTGTTGATGAGGACGAGCGCGTTGCCGTGCGCGGAGACGATCTCGGCGGCGGCGGTCTCGATGGCGTCGACGTCGGCGAGGTCGAGCGGGAAGGCGGCGCTCGGGGCGAAGGAGGCGAGTTCTTTCGCGAGACGGCGCAGGGGCTCGGCGCTGCGCGCGATGAGCACGGTTCGCATGCCTCGACGTGCGAGGAGCCGGGCGACGGCCTCGCCAATGCCGCTCGACGCGCCGGTGACCACGGCGAGTGGGGAGATGCCGGCGCTGGCTCGGGGCTCGGGCATGCGGTGCGTGCGGCAGGGGGCTCGGTGGTGCGTGGCGGACCGTCGTAGCCTATCCGAAGGCTGCGGGGCTCTTTTCGGATGAACCCTTCTTCAGAACGGAGCGTGCTGGGGGATGACGCTCAGACGGCCGCGTGTCTGACGACCAGAACGGGGACGGCGGACTTGCGGACGATGGATTCCGCGGTGCTGCCCAGGAGCACGCGGCCGATGCCTCCCCGTCCGTGGGTGCCGACGACCAGCACATCCGCCTTCCAGGCGTGCGCGGTGGCGATGATCTCCGCATCGGGAGAGCCTTCCTTCACGATGGTCTCGGGCTTGCGGCCGTCGATGGGGAGGCGGTTGGCGGCTGCCGCGAGCGTCCGGGCGGCGTCCTGGCGAAGATGCCCGAGCAGGTCGATCGCGGTGAGGTCGGCCTGAACGTTGACGGCGGCCCTGGGGTCGACCACGTGGACCACCGCGAGCACGCCCTTGGTCGCGGCGGCGAGGTCGCGGGCGACGTCGGCGGCGTGTTCGGCCTGGGGGCTGTCGTCGATCGCCACAAGGATGCGGGAGAATTGCATGCCAGAGAATACCCGGGATGGGATGCCCTCGGCCCGCCATGACCCCCGGGGGGGCGGCCCCAAAATGGCCTGAGCACAGGCGGCCTTGCGACCGACTGTGCGGGCCATATCCACCCCCTCAAGACCTGGCGCGGGCGACAGCGCAGCGGCGTGTGGATGCGCCGATGCGGTCCTAGGCCGCCTGTCCGATGTTCGCCCTCGCACATATGCGGCGTTGCCGTCGCTGAAGGCTACATGCACAAGGGTCCGAAACCGGCGCGATCATGCAAGCCGCTGACGAAGATTTCTTGCGTCCCCGCTGTATCCGGCGGCGGGAAGCGGCATGGAGCCGCCGGAACCGGACGGTAGACTCCGGGTTTCGCCCCTGTGCCGCGGCTTCCCGCGGGATCGCAGGCCGGCGGTCGCCAGGAGCCTCCGATGGGACTGATGAGCGAGTTCAAGGCGTTCGCGATGCGCGGCAACGTGGTCGATCTCGCGGTGGGCGTGATCATCGGCGCGGCGTTCGGCAAGATCGTTGATTCGCTGGTCAACAACGTCATCATGCCGCCGATCGGGTGGCTGACCGGCGGGATCGATTTCAAGGACAAGGCGCTGCTCCTCGCGGACAAGGGCGGTGACGGCAAGCCTGTGCTGCTGCAGTATGGGGTGTTCATCAACGCGATCATCTCGTTCCTGATCGTGGCGTTCTGCCTGTTCCTGCTGATCAAGGCGATCAACCGGCTGACGGCCAAGCCGGCCGCGCCGGCGGGGCCTCCGCCGCCGACGAAGGAAGAGGTTCTGCTGACCGAGATCCGCGACGCGCTGCGCGCCATGAAGGCGTGAGGGGCTGGCGTTGTGGCGAAGCAGAGAGCCGCGAGAACGCGGAAGAAGGTCGGCGGGAAGAAACCCCCGGCCAAGGGGTCGAGCCCCGCTCGGCTGAAGGCGAAGCCGGCCGAGCGCGGGTCTTGCGTCGGCGTGGGGGGACCCGCCCCGTCCCCGGCGCGGGCGTGGACCTTCGGCGTGCACCCGGCGGTGGCGCACAACCGGAGCATCATCGAGAACTTGCCGGCGAAGACGGGCAAGAGCCTGGAGCAGTGGATCGGCGCGCTTCGCCGAGGCGGTCCCAAGGGTGACGACAAGGCTCGGATCGAGTGGCTCGAGGGCCGCGGCGTCGGCCACACCAGCGCGTGCATCATTGTGGAGAGAGCCGCCGATCGCTTGGGCCCATGGTGTGGGGAGAGCGAGTATCTGGCGGAAGCGGCGGGGTACGTCGACGCGATGTTCGGCGGGAAGAAGGCGTGGCTGCGCCCGCTGTTCGACCTGCTGATGGAGGCGTCGCTGGGGCTCGGTGCGGACGTGCGGGCCTGCCCGTGCCAGACGATTGTGCCGATCTATCGGAGGCGGGTGATCGCGCAGATCAAGCCGGGGACGACGAGCCGGCTCGACTTCGGCCTGGCGTTGGGCGACACCGTGGCCTCGGGCCGGCTGATCGACACCGGGGGCTTTGCCAAGAAGGACCGCATCACGCACCGGATCGAGGTGCGCGAGGCGGCGGATGTGGGCGAGGAGCTGAGGCGGTGGCTGAGGGTGGCGTACGATCGCGACGCGTGATCCGGGCGGGCGCGGGAGGCTGCACATGACACGGACCGTGCTGGTGACCGGGACCTCGCGAGGGCTCGGCCTGGAGTTTGTGAGGCAACTGAGGGCGAGGGGCGATGCGGTGCTCGCCTGCGCCCGCAAGCCCTCGTCGGCGGCAGAGGCGGCTGATGTCGGCGCCGAGGTGGTGGCGCTCGATGTCGCCGAGCCGGCGTCGATCGCGGCGCTGGAGCGCACGCTGGGGTCGAGGCCCATCGACGTGCTGATCAACAACGCCGGGGTGAGCGGGCAGGACGCGGCGGTGGGGGGGCTGTCGCTGACGGAGTTTCGCCGGGTGTTCGACACGAACACGATCGCGCCGGCGCTGCTGACGCGGGCGCTGCTCCCCAATCTCCGCGCCGGGCGGAGGCGGGTGGTGGTGAACATCTCGAGCCAGTTGGGCAGCATCGCGGCGGCGACGCCGGGGTTCTCGTACGCCTATGCCGCGAGCAAGGCGGCGCTCAACATGATCAGCGCGAGGCTGGCCAGGGACCTCGCCGGGGACGGATTCACCGTGGTGTCCATGTGCCCGGGGTGGAACCGGACGGACATGGGCGGGCCGAACGCGTCGCTGATGCCCGCGGACAGCGTGCGCGAGATGCTGGCGACCATCGACGGGCTCACGCCGGGTGATTCCGGGCGGTTCGTGTCGCGCAGCGGGGAGGACATCCCGTTCTGACGACGCGCGGCGCGGAGCATCAGGGCTTGGGCTTGGCGGGGACTTCCTCGGCCGGATCGCAGCAATCGAGGATCACGAGGACGGCGCGGGCCGCGGGGTCGATGGCCCACTCATCCGGGACCTCGGCCTCGATGGTGCGGCTGCCGACCTTGCCGGTGACGGCCCAATCCTGGAAGGGGCCCTTCTGCTTGCAGCGGACCTCGACGCGCTCGTCGCCGTTCTTGCCTTCGAGTTTCCAGCCGGCGCCGAGGCCGGCGGAGCGGACCTCGATCTCGACCTTGCGGTCGCCGTTCTTGCCTTCGGCCTTGAAGCCGGAGAACAGGTTCTTGTCGGTGACCTTGACCTCGACGGGGCCGTGGGAGTTCTTGCCGGTGATGCGGAAGTCGCCGTCGACCTTCTCGATCTTGAGGTCCTGCTTGGGGACGTAGGCGAGGGCGGAGGCGGCGATGGCGAGGCCTGCGGCGATCGCTGACAGCGGGCGGAGCTTCATTGGAGGATCCCCATGAGGTGCGAATCGGGATGCTACCCGGGCCGGCCGGCTGCCGTGCGGGGTCGGCACAAAATGTTAAGAAATGACAAGGCGAAACTTGACATGGCGGTCTGATTTGGGGAAGTTCGAGGCCTTCCCCTGCATTGTGCGGGGGGCTCCATCGGGCTGAGGCGGCGTCGGATCGGGGGTTCGGCGGCGCCATGTTGGCTGGGGGAAGGAGTCTGTCATGGCGAGGACAAGGTCCGGCCGCGTCGCGGTGGGCGCTGCGGGTATTTGGCGCGTGCTGCGCTCGGCGCTGGCGGCTGGTGTGGTTGCGGCGGGCGGCGCCTCGGTGCATGCGCAGCCCTCGAACGACGGCTGCGCGTCGCCGACCACGGTGTCGGGGACGGGGTCCTTCGCGTTCAGCCTGGCGGGGGCGACGACCAGCCCAGAGGGTCTGCCGCTGCCCTGCACGCCGCAGGGAACGCCGGGGATCAGGGACGACGTCTGGTTCTGCTGGACCGCGACGTGCACGGGGCTGGCGACGTTCAGCACGTGCGGGCAGACGACGGCGGACACCATCATCGCGATCTACGCGGGGTGCGGGTGCCCGGACGCGAGCGGCTTGGTGCAGTACCGCTGCTGCAACGACAACAACTGCAACAGCGAGCAATCGAGCGTGTCGTGCGAGGTGGTGTGCGGGGAGAAGTACACCATCCGGATCGGGCGGAAGAACGGGCCGGTCGCGGGGGCGTCGGGGACGTTCACGATCGACTGCGCCGGGCAGCCCTGCGTGCCGCCGGTCGGGCAGGCGGATTGCTGCAACGCGAAGCCGGTGTTCGCGTCGCGCCCCGCGCCGGGCGGGGCGGGGTTCCCGGGGCGTGTGGCGTTCTACACGCTGGATCGTTCGTCTCTGACCGGGCCGCTGTCGGCGGTGGTGCGGATGTTCGACATCGAGCCGACGTCGACGAACGTGCCGCCGGTGGGATGCCCGGAGATGAACTGGCTGACCGGCGCGTACAGCGATCCGTCGTGGAGCAAGGACAACCTGGGGAACGTGTTCGGGGTGTGCCTGGATGACCGGGGGAACGCGTACGTGGCACACTCGGCGGTGTATTCGAACCACGGCATTCCCGGCGCGACGGACCTGACCGGCGCGCTGGCGGGCCCGGCCTTCGGCGCCGGCGCCGGCGCGATCTACCGCCTGGACAGCGCGACCGGCGCGGCGTCGCTGTTCGCGAAGCTGGACAACAACCCGATCCCCGGGTGCGCGCCCCCCGACCCGACGCAGCCGCGATTCTCCGACTGCTTCGCGGGGCTGGGCAACCTCTCCTTCGATTGCGCCCACGCGCAGATCTTCGTGTCGAACTTCATGGACGGTCGCATCTACCGGCTCTCGCAGAGCACGGGCGCGGTGCTGAGCACGTTCAAGCACGCGTCGGGCGTCGTGCAGGCAGGGGGCGGGTCGGACCCGGTGGACAACGCCGGGTTCATCCCGATCACGCCGAACCCGGCGAACGGTCGCGGGCAGCGCGTGTGGGCGGTCGAGCCGCACGGCGGGCGGCTGTACTACAGCGTCTGGCGCGAGGACTTCCTGCGGGTGGACCCGGTGCGCTCGAACGAGGTGTGGTCGATCGGCCTGACCGCCGGGGGCGACTTCGCTCCGGGCTCGGAGCAACTGGAGGTCATCCCCCCGAACTACATCAGCACCGGCAACGTGCCGACGCAGTTCAGCAGCCCGGTCTCCGACATCACGTTCGACCCGACCGGCTGCATGATCGTCGCCCAGCGCACGATGGCGTCCGACACCTCGACCAGCGCCCACCAGTCCAAGCTGCTGAAGTTCTGCCGCGTGGGCGCGGCGTGGGTGGCGTCGCCCTACGGCACGTTCGTCACCGGCAACGCGGTGCTGGTGGGGTACGACGGCTCCAACACCGCCGGGGGCGTGGACTGCGACCTGGCGATGAACGGCCGGCTGTGGGCCAGCGCCGACCTGGTGGCGTACTCGCCTCCGATCTACGGCATGCAGGGCTTCCCGATCCCCGGGGGCACGCCCTGCAACTCCTACCTTGTCGACTCCGATTCCACCACGATCCAGCTCGACAAGTTCGACCAGGGCTCGCTGGCGGTGTCGTGCTCGAAGGCCTGCTCGTCGATCGAGGACGGGCGGCTGCTCTGCGCCCTGGAGCCCGGGGGCGGCGTCAACTATTCCTTCACGCTCACCAACAACTCCGGCGTCACCGCGTACTACGCGCTGCTCACCGCGCCGATCGGCTCCGGGGTGACCTTCACGCCCGACATCGTCGCGCTCCCGCCCCTTGCCAGCGGGAGCAGCACGGTGGTGAGCACGGTCATCCACGGCGCGACGCCGGGCCAGCCTCTGTGCTTCAACGTCACCCTGGTCGACCAGCGCATCCAGAACTGCTGCACGATCCAGCACTGCATCGACATCCCCCGGTGCGAGTGCGCCGAGCTCCGCTCGCAGTCGATCATGTGCGTCGGCCCCGGCCAGTACACCTACTCCTTCACGCTGGCCAACTTCTCCGGGGGGCCGATCCAGCACGTGTTCCTGTTCCCGCCGGCGGGGGCGTCGTTCTCGCCGGACCACTTCGCGCTCGGGGCGCCGCTGCCCAACTTCGGCACGGTGAGCCTCACCACCACCGTCACCGGCGTTCCCGGCTCGCAGCTGTGCTTCCACCTGTCGGTGCACGACGCGCACCTGATGGAGTGCTGCGCCATCGACACCTGCGTGGCCCTGCCCAGCCCCTGCAACTCGGTCGTCTGCGCGCTGGACATCAACGGCGACGGCGTCGTCGACTTCATCGACCTGAACTTCGTGCTCACGCAGTACGGCTCCAGCGGGCCGAACCTCAGCGGCGACATCAACAAGGACGGCGTCGTGAACTTCCTTGACCTCAACATGCTGCTCGCGCATTTCGGCGGCGCCTGCTGACAAGGCTTCGGTTCCGGAGCATCCCGGCATCCCACGCCCGCGGCGGTCCCGCCCGCGGGTTTTTTGCGCGCCGCGAGCGACCCGGCGGCCGGGGCGTGGCATAGTTGGGCATGCGGATCGCGGTCGGATGTGCGGCGTCGGCGCTCGTGGCGGCGGGCGCACAGCCCTTGGCGTGCTACCCGCCTGAGGGGCTCGGCCGCGCGTTCCCGGCGCTCGCCGGACTTCCGCCGCCCGGGGTGGCGCCGACGGGCCTGCTGGGGGACCCGGGCGCGCTGCTGCGCCGCTCGGCACATCCCCTCGGGTTCGTGGGCGGGAGGTTCTTTGCCGTCGGCGTCGCGTGGGCGGGGGAGGCAGCGCTCGGGCCGGCCGGGCAAGCGGTCTCGGCGCGCCTGGCGTTCTCGTTCGCCCTGGACGGCGCGTCGTGGGGCGAGCCGGCGTTCGCGCCGCCCGGGCCGAGCGAACTCCTCGCGTCCATCGAGCCGCAGTTCGGCGCCGGCGATCTCGACCTTGGGCTGGAGTATCTGCGCGCCGGTCTGGCGGCGTGGTCGTCGCGCAGCGGCGTGCGGTTCTTCGAGGTGGGCGATGACGGGGCGCCGATGTTCGACGCCCGCAACCGCTCGTTCCACGGCGACATCCGGATCGGCGGCAGGCCCTACGGGGACGGGTCGTTCCTCGCCTACGCGTACCTGCCGGAGTCGTCGGGCCATCTCACGCTCAACACCTCGTACTTCCTGGGCAACTTCGCGATCCCCGACAATTCGTACCGGCTGTTCCGCAACATGTTCGCGCACGAGGTCGGGCACACGCTGGGGCTGCTGCACGCGACGCCGTGCGACGGGACGAAACTGATGGAGCCGCGGCTGGTGCTGGGGATCGATCTTCTCGGAGAGGACGAGATCCGCGCCGCGAACTTCAGTTACGGCGACCGGTTCGCGGGGAACGCGACGCTCGGGGCGGCCCGCGACCTCGGGGCGCTGGGCCCGGAGGCGCGGACCCGGATCGTCGAGCGGGGTCTGTCGGCGGTCGCGCCGGAGGCGGGGCCGGGGGCGTCGGTCGATTGGTTCCGGGTGTCGCTCGACCGGGCGGCGCGGGTCAGGGCGGCGGCATCGCCGACCGGATCGACGTACGCCAACGGGCTGCAGGACTTTGCCTGCGCCCCGTCGGAACCGCCGCTGGTTCGTGCATCAAGGGCCGGCGCGCTGGAGGTGCGGATCTTCGACCAAGCGGGCATCGAGGTCGCGGCGGGCGCGGCGGGGGTGGTGGGCGAGGCCCGTGCCGCCGAGGCGGACCTGCCGGCGGGGGCGTGGTTCGTCTGCGTGCGCAGCGTCGGCGGTGGGGACGAGGCGGATCAGTTCGTGCAGATGTACGACCTCGAGATCAATCTGCCGGGTGCGGCATCGCAGACGCCGGCGGCGCCGACCGCGGTGGCCGGGGTTGACAAGCGGGTGCGCGCCGGGACGCGGTGCTTCTTCCTCGGGGATCTGAGCTCGAGGGCGAACGATCCCGGCGCGGCGCTCACCGCATCGTCGTTCGACTGGGACCTTGATGGCGATGGGGTGTTCGAGACGCTGGGCCAGCCGCGGCCGGTGGCCACGTATCTGGTCAACGGCGTTGTGCCGGTGACGCTCCGGGTGACCGATTCGGCAGGTGGCGTCGCGGCGCACACGATCAGCGTGACGGTGTTCGGGGGCGGGGGGGCGATCGCGCGGGTGGAGCCGGCGCGGGTCCGGCGGGGATCGAGCGAGGCGGTCGTCGTGCGGGGCCGGAACTTCGAGCCGGTGGTCCTCGCACGCGAGGTGACGGTGAGCGGCGGCGGGGTGACCGTGACCGGCCGTGGGCGGGCCAGCGCGGACGGCTCCGCGGTCATGGGGCTCGGGTTTGTCGTGGATGAGGCCGCCGCGCCGGGACTTCGGACGCTGACGATCGAGACGCCGGACGGGCCGGTCTCGGCGGCGGGCGCGCTGCTCATCAGCGCCGGCCCGGCGTGCGATGCGGATGTGACGGGAGACGGGGTGGTGAACTTCGCGGATCTGGCGGTGGTGCTTGGGCACTACGGGTTCGCAGGCGGGGCGGGCGAGAGCCCGGGCGATGCGAACCTGGACGGCCGGGTGAACTTCGAGGACCTGTGCCTGGTGCTGGGCGCGTACGGCGGGGTCTGCGCCGGGTCGGGCGTGGGCGCCGGATGCCGCTGACAGCATGGTGTCAGTGGATCGGGCGGCGCGAGAAGAACCGTGGTTTTCCCACCCCCGCTCAGGTCCGGTTGAAGTCAAGCAAAAATTTTCTCTGATTTGGAACAGGGTATGGTGATCCCCCGAACACTTGGTGTCGGGTCGCGTGGTTCATGGGCCCCGGGATCGAACGGGCGCCGAGGAGTGGTCAAACGAGTGTGAGAAGCGGGCGTTGGCGCGGGTGTTGCGTCGGCGGCGCCGCGTCTGCGGGCGACGCGTTCCGGGGTCGTCGTTCGCAGCCGCGCGCTCCGGGACGGGCCTCGTGGAAGAGGTGGGCGCGGCGGAGCGCAGCCCTGCGCGAGCGGCGGGGGGTGCGCTCGGCCCGCGTTCCGATCAGCGGCAGAACGGCGCGGGCGTGGCGGCGGTCGGGTAAATCGAGAAGCAACGGGAGGACGTGCGGTGCTGCGACGAATGCGAATTGCGATGTTCCTCGGGGTGACCGCACTCTTGCCGGCAGCAGCGTTGACGGCCGAGCCATGCCAACCCACATGGGAAGGCGGGTATGTGTCTCACACATTGTCGGGCAGACCGACCGCGATGTGGTGGCGGATGGAAGGTGGTCATCCGGTTGTGTACGCGGCGAGTGCTAGCGGGCTCGGTGACGGGGCGCCGATCGCCTCCGTCGTGAGGATCGACCGCGTCGGCATTACGCCGCTCGCGGGGACGATGAACGGTGGGATCATCGACAGCGTGCGCGTCGTCGATGAGAGGCCATGGGGTGGCACGGGAGAAGTCGTCTATGTCGGGGGCGACTTCGACGTGCCGGCGCAATCGAACGAGGCATCGCCGCCGAGATGGATCGCGCGATGGAATGGCGTCGCCTGGGCGGCCGTCGGCGAGAGTGCGGAATCCGGTCCCGGCGCGAGGGTTCGCGCGATCGAGGTCTACGACGACGGACGGGGCGGGCCTCCGAATCTGTGCGCGGGTGGAGATTTCCAGACTGTGGGCGGCGCACTGGGAACAGGAATCGCTTCGTTCGACGGTTCGTCCTGGCGCGCTCTGTCCGTCGCGAGCCCGGGCTCGGTCCGCGCAATGATCGTCCACGATGATGGAAGCGGGCCCGCGCTCTTCGTCGGCGGAAACTTCCGGCAGATGCGGGAAACGTACAACGGCCCTTGGACCACTGCTCGAGGAGTGGCCAAGTGGGACGGCGCCCGCTGGTCAGGGCTCGACAATCAATACTACTTGGACATCTTCGGACTGGGAACAGCCGATTTCGGGGCAGGTCGTCGCCTCCTCGCGTTCGGGCTCGGGCAACACATCGCCGGGCAGCGTTCCCAAGGGCTGTTCGAGTTCGTCGGCGGGGCGTGGCGCCCGACGCCCATACCGATGGAAACTCCATTGGGCTTCGAGGTCCTTCCCGATGGGCCGGGCGGCGTGGATCGTGTGTATGTCTCGTTCGATGGGTCCAGCTCTCGATTCGACGGCCAACGGGTGGAACCTCTGTCGATCGACGCTGCGTGGACCCCCAGCGCGTTCGGCGAGATCGCATTTGTGCAGTTGAGCGATTCCGCACTACATCGTGTTCTTACCGAGGCGTGGCGCGTCATGGAAGGAGATACGTGGCGGCAGTTTTCGATAGGGCTGCCCGAGCGTCAGGGGTTCGAGCCGTTTCGCACGCTCGATCTTGGAGGTGGTCCCGCGCTGACAGCGTGTAGTTTTGACAACGGATTGCGTGTGTACCAGCGGCGCGCCGGTCTCTGGATTCGATGGCTGTACAGTGAGAAGTTCTGGCGTCCCTCTGCGTGCCGCCAGATCGCGTGGTTCGAGGGAGCGCCGTGGGTTCTGGACTTCGACGGGCTTTTCAAGCAGGTTTCACCGGGTCGATGGGAGCAGCGGGTGTCGGGCGCCTTGGCCGACATATGCGTGTTTGATGACGGCGCGGGCGAAGCCTTATGGCTGCTTGGCTGGTTTGAGCATGACGGCGAGCAGTTCGGCCCAGCATCTCGGCTGAGTCATGGGGTGTGGGAACGCGTGGGCGACCTGCGCGTATCGGCGCAGGCGGGTTCGTTGCGATCGCTCGCCGTGTTCGATTCGGGCGCCGGTCGAGCGATCTACGCATCGGCGCACACGTTCGCGCTGACAACAGGAGAGGGCGAGGATGTTCTGTCCGGCGTGGTCCGGTGGAACGGATCGGCATGGCGCCCGGTTGGGAGACGCCTCGCTGATCGCTTTGATGGCGGCCGCGGGGACCTTTTCGTCGTCGACCGTCCGGATGGAGTGCAGGATCTGTACAGCACGGACTTCGTGGTGGCGCCCCTCCTCCGCTTGCAAGGCGAGACTTGGCATGTCGTCGGAAGCATCCCCATGGTGGCTTCCAGCCTCGCCGATCTCCGCGAACCCGGCGGAGGTTCCTCGCTCTACGCAGCGAATTTCTCGCTCACACCGGTCAATGGGCTGAGCAAGTGGGATGGCGTGCGTTGGATCCCGGTTTCCGGAACTCAGAATGCGTGGAACTGGGCGATTGCCGCCGATCGTGATGGGGATCGGTTTGTGTGGGGGCAGTTCGATTCGGTCGGCGGGGTCCCAACCGACAACTTCGCCCGCCTCATCCTTCCGTGCGTCGCATCGTGCGCCGGGGATGTCACCGGCGACGGGGTGGTGGACATGGCCGACCTTGCCGCGTTGCTGGGGGTATATGGGGAGGTGTCTCCCCCGGCGGACATCGACAACAGCGGCCGGGTTGATTTCGCTGATCTCAACCTGCTGCTCGCGGGGTATGGGCGAGCGTGTCCGTGACTCCGGCCGCGTTCCGGGTGCGCCCGGCGCGGTCGGATTTCGTGCGGGAGGGAGGGGCGGTGCATCCGTCGCGGCGCGGCCGCGTAGGGTAGTCCGAGGTCCGTCCAGGGCTGCCGTTGGTGCTGTCGGGGGGCGGAGAAGACATGCCGGCCGAGAGTCGGGTGGCGCGGGTGGTGCTGGCTGTCGCGGGAGCGCTCGCGGGCGGGTGTGTGCGCGCCGAGGCGCCGGCGCCGATGCCGATGCTGTGCTTCCCGGCGGAGATGAGCCGGGCGCAGATGGACGCCGCGATGCTGGCGTGGGGGATGCTGCCCCCTGGGCTGTTCGGGCCGGATGTGTTCGGCGGCGTGTCGCCCCGGTACGCGGTGACGTCGTCGGCGTGGAACAACAACGGGCTGCTGGGCGCGCCGGGGACCGCGGTGCGGGCCAACCTGACCTTCTCGTTTGTTCCCGACGGGGCGGCGTGGGTGAGCGGTTCGACCGGCCCGGTGACCACCGACATGTTCGCGCTGCTCGCGGCGCAGTTCGGTTCCGACCGCGTGGACTTCGGGCTCGAGTTGATGCGCTCGGCGTTCGCGTCGTGGAGGGCGTCGGCGGGGCTGACGTTCCACGAGGTGCCCGACGACGGCGCGTCGGCATTCGCGCCGTACTCGCCGGACCGGGGCGTGATCAGGGTCGCGGGGGCGCCCTACGGGGGGGAGACGTTCCTGGGCTTTGCCTTCCCGCCCGACACCGGCGGCGACGTCACGATGAACACGTCGTACTTCCTCGGGAACTTCGGGATCCCGGACAATAAGTATCGGTTCCTTCGCAACGCGACGATGCACGAGATCGGGCACGGGCTGGGGCTGATCCACGTGACGCCGTGCGAAGGAACGAAGTTGATGGAGCCGCGGCTGCTGCTGTCGGCGGACGGGCCGACGTCGGACGACCTGCGCGGGATCCAGCGTCAGAACGGGGATATCTTCTCGGGCAACCGGCTGCAGGCGACGGCGACGCCTCTGGGCGAGTTCGGGGGCCCGAAGCGGACGGTGCGGCACCGGAACCTGTCGACCAACGGGGCGTCGCTGGCGTCGAACGAGAACGGGGAGGACTGGTTCGCGTTCACGCTGTCGGCGCCGACGAGGATGCGGCTCTCGGCGTCGCCGGTGCAGGGGGTGTACCGGGCGGGTCGGCAGACGCTGGGGTGCGACCCGATCGACCCTCCTGTGATGGACATCAGCCGCGCCGGGACGCTGCGGCTCGACGTGTTCCCCGCGGGCGGGGCGATGATGCCGGGCACGCCGCCAACCCCCGGCGAGGCGTCGACGTTCGACGCCACGCTGCCCGCGGGCTCGTACACCTTCCGTGTGCAGGACACGGGGCCGAACGACCCGGTGAACCAGTTGGTGCAGTTGTACGACCTGACCGTCGCGAGCGGGGGGGCGCCGGATGCGCCCTCGGTCCCCGTGGCGATCGCGGGGGTCGACAAGGTGATCGCCGGGGTGCGTCGCTGCTTCTTTCTTGGCGACATCAACAGCCGCGCGACGGACCCCGGCGCGGCGCTGAGCGACGCGTCGTACGACTGGGACCTCGACGGGGACGGGGTGTTCGAGGTGGTCGGCAACCCTCGGCCGACCGCGCTCTACCTCGAGAACCGGGTCTTCCACGTGAAGCTGCGCGTGACCGATTCGCTGGGGTCGGTGGCGACGGACGCGATCGACGTGACGGTGGTGGATGTGCCGGCGACGGTGACGTCGATCGAGCCGGGGAGGGCGGGGTGGGGCCCCGCCGTGCCGCTGACGATCCTGGGGAGCGATCTGGGCTTCCTTCGGAGCCCCGCGCAGATCACGGTGTCCGGAGGCGGTGTCCAGGTGTGGGGCAACCCGGTGGTCGAGGACTTTGGCGGCACGCTGCGCGGGATGAATCTGCGCATCCCGCCGGGCCAGCCCGGGATGTACGAGTTGCGCGTGGAGGGGCCGGACGGCGAGATCATCCGGCAGCCGCTGCGGGTTGATGCTTTCCCGTATTGCCCCGGCGATGCGGACGGTTCGCTGCTGGTCGACGTGCACGACCTCGGGGTGGTGGTGGCGCAGTTCGGGCAGACCGGCTTCCCGGGATCGATCGAGGGGGATGTCACCGGCGACGGGCGGGTGGATTTCGCCGACCTGGTGCTGGTGCTGGCGAACTACGGCCGGCGGTGCGATTGATGTCCGTGTGGGGGCGAGGGCGGGCGGAAGCCGCGGGTACGAGGATGGCATGATCGCCCGGAGCGTGAGGCGTTGATTGCCCGGCGCGTCCCCGCCGAGACGCGGGGCGTCTTCCATCGGAGCGCGGATCAGAAGCGGATGACGACCGCGCCGGTGAGGCCCTGGAGCGATCCGTCGAGGTCGATGCCCGAGGACTTGATGCGGTTGAACATGCCGCGCCAGCCGAACTCGAAGCCGGCGTTGCCCCACGGCCTCCACTGGAAGCCGACGTGGACGTTGAGGGAGCGGAACTCGCGTTCGTCGCCGGGCCAGATGCCGTAGTCGATCGAGAAATCGAGGGTGGTCTTCTCGTACATCTCGAGTTGCAGTCGGGCGCCGAGGAGGGGCTGTCCCAGCAGCGTGCTCTCTTCGACGCTCGCCGCGGCGGTGGCGATGGAGACGCGGGGGTTGATGAAGCGGGCCCCGCCGTAGACGTCGAGGCGGAGCGAGACCTCGGGGGCCTTGTCGACCGGGTCGCCGTCGTTGCGGAAGTCATGCCCCCAGACGCGGTAGCCGCCGACGAGTTCGCCGGAGGTGACGCTGGCCTCGGATCGGACGCGCGTTCCGGCGGGGATGGGCGTGCCGCCGGCGTTGAAGGCGACGGCGGCGTCGGCCTCGTTGTTGTGGGAGTAACCGAAGGCGGAGATGCCGAAGGTGAGGTCGCCCTCGCGGAAACGGAACTCGCCCCCCGGGGTGACGCTGGGGCGGTCGAGGCGGATGTCCTCGGCCTTGACGTTCGTGCCGCCGCGGCCGAGGCGGATATCGCCTCCGAGCGCGGCGAACCAGAGGATGGGGCGGGCTTCGATGGTCCAGGCGCTGGGGCGTGTGCCGAAGAGCCACTCGGCGCGCTCGGCGTCGGTGGGGGGCGCGATTCCGGCGCTGGCCCCTTGCGATTCGGGCGCGGGTGTCGGCGCCTCGGCGGGTGGCGCGGGTTGGGCGATCGCGGCGCCGGTGAGCGCGAGCAGGCAGAGGGGGGGCGAGCGAAGCGTCTGCGTGATCATGGGGGCGGGGAGCGTACCGTGAGGCCGGATCGCCGATAGGGGATGCATGGTGATGCCGACGCCGGAACAGCCGCGAGAACAGGAGCGCGATGCGGACCTGGCGCTGGGCCCATCGGGCGTGGAGATTGCGCCCGGGGTGAGCGTGCCCGGGGGCGTGCTTCGGTTCACGTTCGTGCGTTCGTCGGGACCGGGCGGTCAGAACGTCAACAAGCGGTCGACCAAGGCCGAACTGCGTGTGGCGCTGGCTGATCTGCCGATCTCGCAGGCAGCGGCGGCGCGGCTGGTGCGGCTGGCCGGGCCGGCGGGGGCGCGGGTGACGGACGATGGCGAGGTGCTGCTCACCGGAGATGAGATGCGCTCCCAACGGCAGAACCGGGATGCGTGCCTTGAGCGGCTGCGGCTCCTGATCACCCAGGCCCTGGTGGCGCCCAAGCAAAGGCGGCCGACCAGGCCGACCAAGGGGAGCCAACGTCGGAGGATGGAATCGAAGCGGCAGCGCGGGGAGACGAAGCAGCGGCGGCGGAAGCCGTCCGACGATTGACGACTGCCAGATTGGCGGAGACGGTCGGGTCTCGGCCCCTGGGGGCCGTCGCGGGGCCGGTTGAGGCCATGCCTGAGGGGGTCAAGGGGGGCTCGGGGGAGGGGCCGGAGCGAGCGCCGGGCGGCGCGGAGATTGCATGCGGTCTGGGACGATGCGCGGTCGTTCCCATCTGCTCTCGCCTCATCTCTCCGCTGGCGGCACGCCCGGGGGCGGCGCATCGGTATCCGGCCAGAAACCGAACGATCATCGGCTCAATCTGCTTCTCACCTACGGCGGGTGGCAGAGCGATTCGTGGGCGGATCGGCTGCCACATCTGCTGGAGCCGATGGGCGTGAGGTCGCTCCGCGCCGCCTCGGCGAAGCAGGCGGCGGACCTGATCCGCGAGTACCCGGTGCACATCGCGGTGGTGGACCTGCGGGTGCCGTTCGAGGCGGCGAAGGCGCAGGTTGCGTGCGGGCTGAGGCCTTCGGACGAGGCCGGGGAGCGGGTGCTGGACCTGCTGGGGCGGATGGAGGCGCCGCCGCCGACGGTGGTGATCAAGCGGGGGCGTTCGTCTCGAGACGATGCGCGGGACTTGGCGCACGCGCTGAAGGCCGGGGTGTACGCCGCGGTGGATCCGCCGGTGCATCTGGAGGACATGCTCCGCGTGATGCGGCGGATGCTGGAGCGTTTTTATGGAGGGGCGTGGCCGGGTTCGGGGGCGGGCTCGGGGGTCGCGGCGGGGGGGGCGGGCTGAAGCGAACAGTGATTGCGCCGGCGGGGTCGGATCCGCGGCGTGGATTGGACCAACAGAGTTTCCTTATTCCAGATTCGGAGAGAACCAACGATGGCGACCAAGACGGCACCGGCGCCCGCGAAGAGCGGCGCGGCAGAGAAGATCAGCATCCGCCCCCTGGGCTCGAAGGTGATCGTCAAGCGAGACGAGGCCGAGAGCAAGACCGAGTCGGGCATCTACCTGCCCGAGAAGGCCAAGGACAAGCCCAAGACCGGGCGCGTGCTCGCGGTCGGGCCCGGCGCGCTGAACGAGGAGACGGGCGAGCGCGTGGCCCCCGGGGTGCGGAGCGGCGACACCGTGCTCTTCACCTCCTACGCCGGGACGGAGATCAAGCTCAACGGGCAGGATCTGCTGATCATGGACGAGGACGACATCCTCGCGGTGATGGACTGAGCGCCGGACCCCGGACACCGACCCTATGAACGCAGACCAGCTCCGCGGCGCCTTGCGTGAACTCCACGGCGACCGCGACCTCACCGTCGTCTTCCACGCTTCGGAGCACGTCGTCACGCCCTACAACCCCATCACGGTCAAGAAGGCGATGCTGATCCCGCACGAGCAGGACGGTCTGGTGAAGGTGACGGACGGCAAGGCGATCTACATCCTCAACGCGGAGAGCGTGGCCTGGATCAAGATCGGCTGACGCGGCGCGCGCGCCGCCCCGATCAATACCGACGAACACACGAAAGGATCATGGACATATGGCAGCCAAGCAGATGGCGTTCGAGAACGACGCGCGGGAGCGGATCCTCCGCGGGGTGCAGAAGCTGGCCCGCGCGGTCAAGGTGACCCTTGGCCCGTCGGGGCTGGTGGTGGTGTCGCAGAAGTCCTTCGGCGCCCCCACGGTGACCAAGGACGGCGTGACGGTGGCCAAGGAGATCGAGCTCGAGGACCCCTACGAGAACCTCGGGGCGCAGATGGTCAAGGAGGTCGCGACCAAGGCCTCGAAGGACGCGGGCGACGGCACGACGACGGCGACGATCTACGCCGAGGCGCTGTTCATGGAGGGCCTCAAGAACGTGACCGCCGGCGCGAACGCGAACCAGATCCGCCGCGGGATCGAGATCGCGGTGGAGACGGTGGTGGACGAGCTCAAGAAGATGAGCCGCAAGGTCGCGAACTCCAAGGAGATCGCCCAGGTGGGGACGTGCTCGGCGAACCACGACGCGTCGATCGGCAAGATCATCGCCGACGCGATGGACAAGGTGGGCAAGGACGGCGTCATCACCGTCGAGGACGGGAAGACGCTGAACACCGAGGTGGAGCTGCTCGAGGGGATGCAGTTCGACAAGGGGTACCTGTCGCCCCACTTCGTGACCAACCCGGCGACGATGGAGTGCGTGCTCGAGGACGCGTACGTCTTCATCCACGAGAAGAAGATGTCGTCGGCCAAGGAACTGATCCCGCTGCTCAGCAAGGTGGCGGAGAGCGGGAAGGCGCTGCTGATCATCGCCGAGGACATCGAGAGCGAGGCCCTGGCGACGCTGGTGGTGAACAAGCTCCGCGGCGTGCTGAAGGTGGTCGCGGTGAAGGCGCCGGGCTTCGGGGACCGGCGGAAGGCGATGCTCGAGGACATCGCGACGCTGACCGGGGGCACGGCGGTGATGGAGGAGCTGGCCATCGACGTCGAGAAGATGACGCTGGCGGAACTGGGCCGGGCCAAGAAGATCACGGTGGACAAGGACAACACCACGATCGTCGAGGGCGCGGGCAAGGCGGCGGACATCAAGGGCCGCATCGAGCAGATCAAGGCCCAGATCGAGGACACGACCTCGGAGTACGACCGCGAGAAGCTGCAGGAGCGGCTGGCGAAGCTGTCGGGGGGCGTGGCCCAGATCAACGTGGGCGCCGCGACGGAGGTGGAGATGAAGGAAAAGAAGGCGCGCGTGGAGGATGCGCTGCACGCGTGCCGCGCCGCGGTGGAGGAGGGCATCCTGCCCGGGGGCGGGGTGGCGGTGCTGCGGGCCCGCAAGGCCCTGGAGAAGGCGAAGGCCAAGGCCAGGGGCGATGAGCGGGTGGGGATCGACATCGTGCACCGGGCGCTCTCGGCGCCGGTGAAGCAGATCGCGGACAACTGCGGGCTGGACGGCGCGGTGATCGCGAACAAGGTGGAGGAGGCCGGGGAGGCCAACTTCGGCTTCAACGCGGTGACGCACGAGTACGGCGACATGATGGCGATGGGCGTGATCGTGCCGACCAAGGTGGAGCGCGTGGCGCTGCAGAACGCGGCGAGCATCGCCGGGCTCCTGCTGACCACGGATGCGGCGATCACGGAGATCAAGGAGAAGAAGACCCCCGTCCCGGCCGGTGGGGGCGGGGATGATATGGATTATTGAGTTCGCCTCGAGGCGAATCGCCTTGATCACCGCTTGCTCAAAGCCCAGGGACTGCGGTCCCTGGGCTTTTTTAACGCAGTGGTAGACTGTTCCCGTGGCCGTCCCCTGGAACAATTGGCACCACGTGACCGGTTGCACGTACGGGGCTTGGCTCCGTGGCGACCCGAGGGGATGGCGGTCGCAACTGCGCGCACAGGAGCCGAGGTCTGGTGCTCTCGTCAAGCCTGCGGTCTCCGGAAAGCGATGCCGAGATAGGATGGTTCCCCATGAACTTCAATCTGAACAATCCCGGTGCGGCGTTCGGTGGGGGTGGTGGACCCTCTGGCGCGATGATGCTGGTTGCCGTGCTGGCCCTCATCTGCGGCGCGGTGGTTCACATCGCGTTCGCGGTTGGCGTGTCGATTGACAGCACGCGGTTGCGCCGCGCGGCCCTCGTGCCTCGCGGCATCTGGGTGTTGGCGACGTTGCTCGGAGGCCCGCTCATCGGAGCGCTCTACTACACGCTGCATCATTCGTCGCTGTTTCCACGCGAGTGAGACGGGACGCAACCCCCCTCCACCGACCCGGTAGCAGTCTCCGGCGAGCCCCCATCTGCTCGGCCCGGAGCCCCTCATGAAAATGCGCCGAACCACCGCCGTCATGCTCGGGATTTCCGCCGGCTATGCCGCGCTGCTGCTCGGGCTGTCCGCGCTCACGACGTTGGACGGCTCGGACCTCGCGGTCATGACCGCGTGTTTCGGGGCGTCGCTCGCGGCGATGGCGCCGGCGCTGGAGGAAGAGCGGAAGCGCGGGGCGTGCTGTCGGCGCGGGGCTGAAGCGGGTGTTCGCGGCGCTTCTTGAGAGTTGATGAGGCACACCCTCACCCCGTCGCTTCGCGACGACCCTCTCCCAAGTCGGGAGAGAGTGGAGATGCGTGCCCTCACCCCGTCGCTTCGCGACGACCCTCTCCCAAGGCGGGAGAGGGTGGAGATGCGTGCCCGCGCGTATGCTTGTTCTTCGCTTCGCGGTCCGCGTCGCGCAGGAGGTCGATCATGAGCGTTCGGAGCGTTGCCGCCAAGTTTGTCGAGATGTGCCGCCAGGGCAAGAACTTCGATGTGATGCGCGCGATGTACGCGCCGGACATCGTGTCGGTGGAGGGAGACGGCAAGGAGACGGCCGGGCAAGGGCCGGTGATCAAGAAGTCGGAGGACTGGGTCTCCGACAAGGTCTTCCATGGGGAGACGGTGGCTGGGCCGTTCTTCAACGGGGCGAACCCCGATCAGTTCGTGGTGTTCTTCACCCTCGACATCACGATCAAGGCCACGGGTCAGCGGCTGTCGCGCGAGGAAGTCGGGGTCTACACGGTGCGGAACGGGCTGATCGCGCGCGAGCAGTTCTTCTACGACGGCGCGCACTAGCGGGGCGAGTCCGGAGTGGGCGGGGCAGCATCGCGAGGCCCGCCTCCCGGGCATCCGGGCTAGCAGGCGGCGCCGAAGGCGGAGAGGAGGGCGTTGAGGTCGAGAAAGTCGACGACGCCGTCGCCGTTGATATCGCCGGCGAGGCCGGGCCCGGTCATGCCATATTGGCTGAGGACGAGGTTGAGGTCGAGGAAGTCGACCGTGTCGTCGCCGGTGACGTCGCCCGGGCAGGGGTTGGGGAGCAGGGCGATGTATGTGCCGCTGCCCCCGCCGACGAAGGAGCAGGAGAAGGCGACCTCGCCCCGGTCGTTGATGCTGGTGGGGCGTCCCATGTCGGGCCCGGCGCCGGTCCAGCAGTAGACGGAGACGACGGTGCGGGTCACCCCCGGCGCGATCTCGAGAAGGTCTCCGGAGGCGACGACCTTGCGGAGGCGGCCGGGGCGGCCGGCGAAGATGCCGTTGGCGGGGGTGCTGCTGACGGCGTAGTTCAGCGACGCGTTGAAGAGGCCTTCGCCGCGGTTGTTGAACGAGATGCCGCCGTTGCTGATGCTATTGAACTGGACGCCGGGGGCCATGTCGGGGGCCTGCTGCGGCAGGAGGGCGAGGAGGCGCGGGGCCTGGCCGGGGGGCGCGATCCAGAACCCGGAGTTCTGGGCGGGAGCGTTGGTGAGTGTGGCGTAGAAGAAGACGGCGCCGGAGCGATTGACGAGGGGGTTGAAGAGGTCGAATCGTGCGGCGGGGTTGGGGTGGCCTGGGGCGGGGTCGTTGCTTCTCGCAACGAGCGTGAGCGCGCCTGCGGCGCCGCGCCAGAGCGCCTTCGCAGAGGCGCCGGAAGGGCCCTGCACGGCGGCGTTGATGGCGAACACGCGATTGTCGTTGAGAAGCGCCGGGCCGCTGTTCTGGCCGTAGAGGAGGGAGATGGTCCAGCCTGCGGGGAAGCCGGGGGCGGGATCTCCCAGTGCGAGGACGGACTGGAGCGCCCCGGCCACGGGCTTGAGGAACAGCGCCGCGGCCTGTGAGCCGCCGAGGAGATTCGAGAAGAAGGCGACGTCGCCGGGGCCGTTGATCGAAGGCGTGGTGATGGAAGCGAACGAGGGTGCGCCGGGAAGGGGGGCGGTGTCGCCGGTGCGTGCGACCATGGTGAAGGCGCGGGTCGATGCGTTGCCGGTGTAGAGCGCGCGGTTCGTGCCGGCCGGGACGTTGTTGATCGGGGCGACGAACGCGAGGCGGTCGGCCTCGCCGAAGGAGAGATCGGTATAGGTGGTGATCACGCCGAACGTACCGCCGGGGATTCCGGGCGCGGCGTCGCCCTGCTGCACGGCGACTTGGGCCGGCCCTCCGGCGCTGTAGAAGACCGCGCCCTCGTCCGTGCCGGTGCGGAACTCGAGCGTGCCGAGGAAGGCGCTGGCGCCGGCGCGGTTCTGGACGGGGTAGGTCTGTGTGGCGGGGTAGAACTTGCGGCCGCCGGTGGTGGGGAGGGCCTGGTCGGCGAGGGCGAGAAGGCTCACGCCGGCGCCGGTTCCCTGCCACACGCCGCGGTTGTCGAGGGGGGAGTTGGGCGTGTTGGTGAGGAAGGCGAACAGAGCGACGCGCCCGGGCGCGAGGCAATGGGGGTTTTGCGGGCCGTAGAACGTGCCGGTGGGCGACCCCGGGGCGGCGTCGCCCGGGGCGATGACGCGGGTGTAAGTGATCTGCGCGGCGGACGGTGCGGCGAGCGCGCAGAGCGCGGCGAGCGCGGGGACGGAAGGTCGGGGCTTCACGGATCTCTCCTCCTCGTGACCTGGGTCAGCGCGTCGCGCCGGGCGCGCCGGCGGGGGCGGGTCAGGAATTTTCGCAGACCGTACCGTATGCCGCCAAGACGATGTTGAGGTCGAAAAAATCGCACGCGCCGTCCCAGGTGGCGTCGCCCTGTGGGGCGCGGCTTCACGCGTGGATCACGCGGCCCTCGGAGGCGAGGACGGCCTCGTGCAGGGCCTCGTACATCGTGGGGTGGGCGTGCACGGTGACGATGAGTTCCTCGGTGGTGGCTTCGAGGCGCCGGGCGAGCCCGAGTTCGGAGATGAGTTCCGTCGCCTGATCCCCGAGGATGTGGCCCCCCAGGATTTCCCCTCGCGGCAGGCCCCGGATGATCTTGACCAGCCCCTTGTTCTGCGCCGAGGCGATGGCCTTCCCGTGGGCCTGGAGGTTGTAGACGCCGACGTCGTAGTCCTTGCCCTTGACCATGCCCTTGGCCTTGAGCATGGCCTCGGTGTAGCCGACGCTCGCGACCTGGGGGTGGCAGTATGTGCATCCGGGAATGACGGAGTAATCGATGGGGATCGGCTCGTGGTGGACGGCCTTGTTCTTGTTCTTCCACGCGATGCGCTCGACGGCGATGATCGCCTCCTCGCTGGCGACGTGGGCGAGCCATGGCGGGCCGATGACATCGCCCACGGCGTAGACGCCGGGGACGCTGGTGGTGTAGTCGAGGTGCTTCACGCCGGCGAAGTCGGCCGGGGAGTAGTCGGTCTGGATGTGGTCCTTGACGGTCTTGAGGCCGAGGCTGTCGTCGAAGAGGCCGTCGTAGCGGCCCTTGACGCCGATGGCGAGCAGGACCTTGTCGGCCTCGAGGGTTTCCTTCTTTGTCTCGTCGGCCTTGCCGCCGGCGAAGGGGGCGACGGTGACGCGCACGCCGCTCGAGGTCTTCTCGACCGCGGTGGTGGTGGTGCTGGTGCGGATGTCCATGCCGGCCTTGCGGTACATCTTCTCGAGGGCGGCGCTGATCTCCTCGTCCTCGACGGGGAGGATGCGGGGCATCATCTCGACGACTGTGACCTTGGTTCCGAAGGAGTGATAGAAGTAGGCGAACTCGATGCCGATGGCGCCGGCGCCGACGACGACGAGGCTCTTGGGCTGCTCGGGCAGGTTCATGGCCTCGCGGGCGCCGATGATCTTGTCGCCGTCGAACCTGGCGAAGGGCAGTTCGCGGGCGACCGAGCCGGTGGCGATGAGGATGTTGTCGGCGGTGATGGTGTCGCGCGGCTTGGGGGCGATGGTCGCCGGCGCGGTGGTGAGCGTGTCCTTGACCGTGGCGTCGAAGACCTGCACCTCGCATGGGGCGCTGGCGGTGCGGCCCCTGGTGATCCTGGCGTGGCCGGCGATGTGGGCGATCTTGTTCTTGCGAAGCAGGAACTCGACGCCCTTGTTGAGCTTGCCGGCGACGTCGCGGGAGCGGCCGATGACGCGCTGCCAGTTGACCCTGACCTCGCCGAAGGAGAGGCCCCAGGTGTCGGCCTCGCGGACCTTCTCCATGAGTTCGGCGTTGGAGAGGAGGGCCTTGGTGGGGATGCAACCCCAGTTGAGGCAGACGCCGCCGAGCTTGTCGCGCTCGACGCAGGCGACCTTCATGCCGAGTTGGGCGGCGCGGATGGCGCCGACATAGCCGGCGGGGCCGCCGCCGATGACGATGAGATCGAAGTGCTTGGCGGGGTCGGGCACGGATGTGATCCTGTGGGGGAGGCGGAATCGAGGAAGGGAACGATAGCGTTCGGCGTCCGGGTGGGTCCGACGCCGCGCCGCCCGCCCCAAACGCTTGCCCCGGCGGCGCTGTGGGGTAGGTTTCCATCGCGCAGGATCGAATCCAGCCGCCTCCGCACGTCCGCGTGGGCGAGCGACCGAGGAGCGTCCGGAAAACATGAAGATTGCGCGAAGCGGGAACCCGCGCATACCCGCCGCGAATCAGGGAGCACCGGGTCATGAACCATCTCATCCGCGTCATTCTGGGGAACGCACTCGCAGCCTTGATCGGCTTCGCGACGCCCGGCGCCGCCTCGGCTCAGACCGGCGGCATGCCGGACTACGGCCTGCGCTGGTCGGTCATCGGCTCGCCGGGCAACGCCCCGGCCGTGATCCCGAACCAGTTTCCGTTCTTCCCGCCAACCATCGTGGGGGGGGTCGGGTACCAGTACCGCGTCGCCCAGACCGAGGTCACCATCGGCCAGTGGTACGAGTTTGCGACCACCTATGCCCCACACATGCGAGGCGACCTGAACGTCGCGCTCTCGATGCGCGACGAGTACGGTATCCAGTTCAGCGGCATGTCGAACGGCGTCCCCTCGTACTCTCTGTCCCAGGGCTTCGCCAACTGGCCGGTGTTCATCAGATCCCGCGCCGCAGCGCGCTACATGAACTGGCTGCACAACGGCAAGCCCGACGCCGCCCACGCCAGGCCTGAGGATTTCGAGCGCGGCGCGTACGATGTCTCAACCTTCGGAGTCGATCCCAATGGCATCGTGACCGACCAGTTTCAAAGATCGCCGGGCGCGAGGTTCTTCTTCCCGAGCAGGGACGAGTGGACCAAGGCGGTCTACTTCGACCCCAACCGGTACGGCCCCGGCCAGCCGGGATACTGGACACAGCCCAACGGGACCGACACGCCGCTGGTGCATGGCCGCCCGGAGGACGGCGGGCAGACCAACGCCATCCCCTGGCCCTCCGGCGTCACGCTGCCGCGGAACGTCGGCAGTTACGCGGGTGTGCAGACCCCCTGGGGTCTGCTCGACGCGTCCGGCGGCGGGCAGGAGTTTCTCGATGATGAGCTTGCGTTCTCGTTTGGCAGATACCGCTTTACCGCAGGATCTGGGTGGAACGAGTTTAGCGATGACCGCATCGGCACGTTCGGAAGCGCAGATGTGGGGACCTGGGGATCGATTCGCGTGGCATCGATTGTGCCCTCGCCCTCAGCGGTCGTGGTGATCGCGGTCCCGGGGGCTTGTGCTCTTGCAAGGAGAAGACGATGAACAAGGTTTGCGTGGGATCAGCGATTGCGTTCCTGTCGGCTACGGCGTTTGCTTCCCCAGCCCAGCACTGCGGCGGAGGCGGGTACGCCAACTCGTGCGTCGGAGGCACCATCTACGTCACGTTCATGCCGTCGAACATCAACGGCGGCACTGTGGATATCGATGGCAACAACATCACGATCGAAGTGACGGACTCGCAGGTCACTGGCATTTCCTTCATCACGGTTGGGCAGGCTTCCCTCGGTTCGATCTATGTGTCTCGATCGACGGAAGCGCCTCTCGAGCTGTCGTTCGGGCAGAACGTGAGCAATCCGGTCGGGTCGATTGCAAGCGTTCAAGGCGCGGCTGTTCTCGACGTGACCGGCTGGATCGGGGGCAACTTCGGCAACGGCTCGGACATGACGCAACTGACAACCGTGGGTGCAGGCTCCAACGGACTTACCGTGGCCGGGAATCTGGTTTCCAACCTCGTCCTTGATCGAGGGGCATTCGGGGGTGTGAAACTGAGTCGGTTGAGGGTCGGCGGCAACCTTCTGGGCAACATCCAGGTGAAGCGGGGCGCCGTCGGTTTGATCGAGTTGATCGGTCAGAACAAGACAATTGGCTCCACGTCGACGCCGGTTGCTATTCAAGCGTGGAGCGACATCGGCCAAGTGGCTGCATCCGAAATCCATGCTGCGATCGAGGCCGGCGTCACGTTCGACGGGACCCATCCGGCTCCTGCATCTAACATCACTTCTATCATCGCCGACAAGTCTCTGGGAAATACGAGCACCGCGGGCAACTACACCGGCACTATCGTCGCTGATGCGCTTGGTCAGCCTCGCAATGTCGGCTTCTTCACCACGTGGAATCCGCAGATCCGCATCGGCAACGACTTCGGTGCTTCGGGCGTCCCCAGCCAGATGTACTTGCGGGAAGGTCTTCGCAACCAGTTGGAGATTGTGGACTCCTCGATCCTCAGGGCTGTAGTCATCGGCGGCGCGCTGCGCGATTCGATCAGCGATCCGAACACTCCGGAAATCCTGCTCCCCGCAAACGGGCTGGTCGGGCAGATCATCACCAACAACAACGACTCGCTCGCCTCCGGAGCGGGGTGGGAAAGCGGGGCGATCGTCAAGGTGGGCTCGCAGTCGCTGACCGGCCCGACATACACAACCCTTCCGACAGCCCTTGGCGGCGGCGCGGTCGGCGTTGCTCGATTCGACCTGCACGGAACTGCTCGCCCGTACAGGACGCGGTGGTCATGACATCTCCCCCGCCGACATCCCTCGGCGCCGAGCCCGACTGCTCGATCTATACGCCGTCGAACTACGGCCCGACCTTCGCGGATCTGCAGATGTACGGGCCCGTCCAGTTCGAGGGCACGATGCCGGTCATCGTCCAGCGCCGGCCGAACTCCCTGAGTTCGTGGGAGGACATCTCTTCAAACTTTACTGCCGCCCTGGTGGACGGCGTCGGTGCGCAGGCCAGCCTCCAGCAGTCGCGGATCAAGGTGACCGGCACGGGATCAGGGCTCAGCCAGAATCGGTTCTACGGCGACTACGAGTACCGCATCATCCCCCGCACCGGCGCCAACGGCCTGAAGTGCCGCGGCGTCGCCGGCGCTCCCGACGTGGCGTCGTTCGAGTACCGGTTCAAGGTCGCGTACAGCTGCTCCGATGGCCTCCTCGGCGTGTTCGACATGAACCATGATCACGACCTCAACGCCGGCGACCTGAGCGCGTGGATGAGCGGTCCGGCCGACTTCAACGCCGACGGCGCCGCCAACTCCACCGACCTCCGCAACCTTGTCGATGCCGTGGTCCAGTACCAGAACCTCCCGCAGTAAGGCCCGCCATCTCGCACAAGTCGACAACCCCGGGGCCCTCGCCCGGGGTTGTT
>CANJRL010000001.1 GCA_947476675.1 Phycisphaerales bacterium | reverse complement strand
CCGCAGGATTGGGCCATGACTCAGAACAACCTGGGCAATGCGCAGCGGAACCAAGCCGGTGCGTCGGAGGGGGCGGAGCGTGCCCGGCTGCTCGGGGAGGCGGTGGCGGCGTACCGGCTGGCGCTGGAGGTGCGCACGCGCCAGGCCTTGCCGCAGGATTGGGCCATGACGCAGAACAATCTGGCCGCCGCGCTGAGCGATCAGGCGCGTGCGTCGGAGGGGGCGGAGCGTGCCCGGCTGATGGGGGAGGCGGTGGCGGCGTACCGGCTGGCCCTGGAGGTGTTCACGCGCCAGGCCTTGCCGCAGGATTGGGCCAGGACGCAGAACAACCTGGCGAACGCGCTGCGCGACCAGGCGAGCGCATCAGACGGGGCGGAGCGTGCTCGGCTGCTGGGGGAGGCCGTGGCGGCATACCGGCTGGCGCTGGAGCTGTACACGCGCCAGGCCCTGCCGCAGGACTGGGCCATGACGCAGAGCAACCTGGCGAACGCGCTGCGCGATCAGGCGGTCGCGTCGGAGGGGGCGGAGCGAGCCCGGCTGCTGGGGGAGGCCGTGGCGGCGTGCCGCCTGGCGCTGCAGGTGTACACGCGCCAGGCCCTGCCGCAGGGCTGGGCCATGACGCAGAACAACCTGGCGGCCGCGCTGGCGGACCTGGCGCAGGAGAGGCCGGCCCAGCACTGCGCCCTGCTGCGCGAGGCCATCGCCTGCGGCAAGGCGGCGCTGACGGTCTACACCGCGGCGCACTTCCCGCGGCAGCACGCGGGGACGAGCCGGAACCTGGCGATCGATCGGAGCGCGTACGAAGCGGCGGGGTGCGACAAGGATGTGCCGTTCGACGTGATCAAGCCTGCGGAGTGAAGCAGGAGGCATCGAGGCACGAGGCATCGAGGCATCAAGTCGCAGGAACACGCCGCACTGGGGGACCCGGGCCGGGAGCCGCCGTTCGATATGCTCTCCCCCCCATGGCCGTCCTCGTCACCGGTTCCACCAAGGTCATCTGTCAGGGCATCACCGGCGCCTTCGGCGCGCTCCATACGAGGGGGTGCCTTCATTACGGCACGCGCATGGCCGGGGGCGTCACCCCCGGGAAAGGTGGGACCAAGGATGAGAACGGCCTGCCGATCTTCGACACGGTGAAGGCCGCGGTCGACGCGACGGGCGCCGAAGCGACGATGATCTTTGTGCCGCCGCCGTTCGCGGGGGATGCGATCCTGGAGGCGATCGACGCCGGGTTGACGGTGATCTGCGCCATCACCGAGGGCGTGCCGGTGCAGGACATGGTGCGGGTCAGGGCTTTGCTCGACGAGCACAACCGCCTCGCCGATGCGGGCACACCCGGCCTCAAGCGCGTCACCCTGATCGGCCCCAACTGCCCCGGCGTCATCACCCCGGGCCCGAAGACCGGAGGCGGGACGGGCGCGGGCGACCCCTACACGAGCAGCGGGTGCAAGATCGGCATCATGCCCGGGTACATCCACACCCACGTGAGCCAGGCCAGGCGCGGCAAGGCGGTGGGCATCGTGAGCCGCTCGGGCACGCTGACCTACGAGGCGGTGTGGCAGACCTCGTCGCTCGGGCTCGGGCAGTCGACGTGCATCGGCATCGGGGGCGACCCGGTGCGGGGGATGAACTTCGTCGACGCGCTGCGCCTCTTCCAGAACGACCCCGAGACCAGCGGCATCCTGATGATCGGCGAGATCGGCGGGAGCGACGAGGAAGCGGCGGCGGCGTTCGCGAAGGCGAGCGTCAGGAAGCCGATGGCGGCGTTCATCGCCGGTCGCACCGCGCCTCCGGGGAGGCGCATGGGCCACGCCGGCGCGATCATCAGCGGCGGGGAGGGCGGCGCCGAGAGCAAGATCGAGGCGCTCAAGGCCGCGGGCATGGTCATCGCCGAGACGCCGGCGCACATGGGCGAGGCGATGGCGAAGGCGATGGGCCTCTGACTCAGAAGAGTTTGAGGCGCTCCTTGAGTTTCTCCTTGACCGGGCCCTCGGGGACCATGCCGACGGCGCGGAGGATGACCTCGCGCCCGGCCTCGCGGCCCTCGAGTCTCTGGGCGGCCTTGGCGAGCAGCGTCGCGTCGTCGATCACGGTCTGCGGGCGCATGCGCAGCAGGAGGAGGTCGAAGGCCTTGCGGCTGCCGTCGTCGAGCGCCGGGCGCAGGGCGATCCACGCCGCGTCGATCATGCGCGGCTCCTTGGCGCGGTCCGGGGGCATCCACAGGAAGGCGTCGGCGGTCGCGTCGGCGTCGCCGGCGCGGGCGGCGCACCAGAACGCCGCGAGCGAGAGGTCGGGGCCGGCGTCCTTGGGGTCCCTGGCTCGCGCCGCCTGGTAGATGCGCACGGCGTCGGCGTCGCGGCCGAGCATGGCGAGCATGCGCACGGCGTCGAGCAGGCGCTTGTCCTTGAGCGCCGCCTTCATGTCGTCCTCGAGCGCGGTGGCCTTGGGCTCGGGGAGCGAAGGCTCGCCCTCGACGCGCTTGGCCGGGGGGCCGAAGGTGATCAGGGGGTCGCCGTAGACGTTGATCTTCCAGGGGCGGGGGCTGTCGACGCGGGCCGCGGCGCCCAGGGGGGCGGGGGCGAGCATGCGCACCGCGAACGCCTCGGGCGTCTGGAACGCGGTCAGGAACGGCTCGTCCACCGACCCGACGTAGGCGTAGGCGCCGTTCTCGAGGAAGCGGGCGGCGATCGAGGTCTTGTCGCTGAGATCCTGCGCGGAGAAGGAGTGGATGAAGTGCACGACCGCGGGGATGCGGAGCGGGGGGATCTCCGAGGCGGCGGTCTCCGCGCCCTTGAGCATGAACACGCCGCGCTGCCCGGCGGTGCAGAACTGGATCAGCCCGGCGTTGATGCCCTCGCGGGCCCGGGCCCTCAGGGCGCGGAGCGGGTCCTTGGTGTCCTCTGCGGTCGAGCGGATGCCGGCCTTGTCGAGATGCTTGACGGCCTGCATGGGGTTGTACGCCGCGAAGCCCTTGCTCTTGGCGTCGTCGCCCGGGGCGTCGTAGCCGTTGATCATCCACGCCGAGTCGGGCTGCAGGAAGAGGGCGCACATCGCGGCGTAGGCGGCCTGAGCCTCGTTTCCCTGCACGAGACCCGCGATGTAGGCGCGGGGCAGGGGCTTGTTGGCCTCCGGTGGTTTGTCGGTGCGGCCGAGCAGGTCGGTGAGCGCGACGATCCCCCCGGCGGTGTTCACCCGGCCCCCGAGGTTCTGGCAGAGCGTGACCGATTCGAGGGCGTCGCCGGGCTCGCGCCAGGCGAAGCCGGTCTTGTCGAGTGCCGAGGCGATGAAATCGGCCAGGCCCTTGGCCTGCTGCTCGGACAGGATCGCGCCCAGGGGTTCGGCGGCGCTCTGGCTCCAGAGGATCGGCTGCCCCCGCCCCGCCGCGAGCGCGAGGCCACCGGTCCATGCCGGGTCGTCGATGCTCATCGTGACGGCGCCGGGCGGCTCGAACTGCAGGCCCTTCCAGCGATCCCGGAGCGAGTCGGCATCCCCGGCGCCCCAGGCCCGGGCCGCGGCGAGGGCGATGCGCTCGCGCATCGCCGGGCCCTTGACGAGCGGGTCGGCCGGGCCCGACCAGCGCAGCACCGAGGCCGGCTTGAAGGCGCGGACGAAGCGGGCGATGTTCTCCTGGGCTGCGTCCGTGCCGTCGTCGAGCAGCACGGGGAACCTGGCCTCGACCGACCACGCGGCGATGGCCCCGGCGTACGCCGCGGTCGTCGGCACGATGACCAGCGCCGCGCGCACCGGGATGGTCCGCCGCACGATCTCGACCCGGGCGCCCAGGCGGACGGCGGCCGGGAGGTCCTTGGGGTCGATGGCCTGCTGCTGCGCCGGGGGGGCAGGGTCGTTGGCCTGCCGCGCCGAGGCGTGGAGCGTAGCGCACAGGCCTGCGACGACGGCGAGAAGGGCCCGCGGCATCGCCGGAGTGTAGCGGCCCGAGGTGGCGCCTCAGAACGGGCGCCGCGTCGGGTTCACGACCACGTTGTCGCGCCCGAGCACGAGCAGGTCGGCGACCTCCAGGGCGTCGCCGAAGGACCGCTGCGCGAGCGCGAGGTCGGCGGCGTTGGGCAGGATGGCGCCGGCCTCGAGGTGCTCGATGGTGGGGATGGCGTCGCCGCAGATCACGGTGGTGTGCCGGGGCTGCTCGAGCAGCACGCCGCACATCCCGGGGGTGACGCCGGGGAGGGGGAAGAGGTCGACGTGGTCGGCGAGGGAATCGGGGGCGTTCTTGCACCGCCGGAGGAGGGCGATGTCGCGCTCGAGGGCGGAGGCGATCTCGGACTCGTCGCGCTCCTGCGCCTCCTTCAGCGCGGCGATGAGCCGGGACCCCATGCTCTCGCGCTCGGCCTCGCTGATCCACCAGACCGCGTCCTCGAAGGCGTCGAGGGCGCGGCGGGCGTCGGGCTTGAACGAGGTCAGGAAGACGTGCGTGATCTCGGCGGCAGCGAGGTTGGCGCGTTCGTGGAGGCGGGCGGTGAGCGCCGGGGTGGGCAGCGCCGGATCGATGAGCAGGGTGACCTTGCCGGAGCGCACCAGCGAGGTCGTCGCGTGGCCGGTGCGCACGGCGGAGCGCTCGTCCCAGAGGGGGTGGGCGGCGAGGGCCCCGATGCTCACGATGCGGAAGTCGATGGCCATCGGGGTCAGCCATTCTGGGTCAGGCTGCGCAGCACCGGGTGGTCCTGCGCCTTCTTGACCCGCAGCCGCTCGACGACGGCCGGCGGCACCATCGAGGCGAGGGCCGACAGGTCGTCGCCCATCGCGGTGATCTGCTTGATCAGGCTGCTCGAGGTGTACGCGAAGGACTGCCCGGCGACGACGAACGCCGTCTCGAGCCCCGCGACCTCGCGGTTGGTGACCGCCTGCTGCACCTCGTACTGCAGGTCGGAGAGATTCCGGATGCCGCGGAGGATGACGGTGGCCCCCACCGAGCGCGCGAAGTCGACCGTGAGGCCGGTGAAGGGCCTGACCTCGGCGTCGGCGGCGACGGGCTCCTCGCGCACGATCTGGGCCACGAGGTCGGCAGCGATCGCCACCCGCTCGTCGAGCGTGAACAGGTTGGCCTTGCCGGGGTTCCGCCCGACCGCGACGATCAGCCGGTCGAACAGCCGCCTTCCCCGCCGGATCACATCGAGGTGCCCGAAGGTGATCGGGTCGAACGACCCTGGGTAGATGGCGACGTGGGGCGCGGCCGGGGGCATCGGCGGGAGTGTAGTGCGTTCGCGGCGCCGCCCCGGAGGGTCACAGCGCCGGCGCCGCCGGGAAGTCAAGGACGGTCTGGTTCGCCTTGTTGAAGTAGTTGGTCAGGGTGTCGAGGGAGTAGCAGGCGATGACCTCCCCCATCTGTGCTTCGGTGTAGCCGGCGCGGGTGAACGACGCGACGTCGTCGTTGCTCACCGCGCCGCGCTTCTCGTGCAGGGCAAGGGCGAAGCGGGCCAGTCCGTGGAGTTTCGGGTCGCCCACGATGGCCCCCCGGCGGGCTCCGAGCATCTGGTCGTCCTTGAGCCCCACCGACCGGCCGATCGCGGTGTGCGCGGCGAGGCAATACTCGCAGTGGTTGGCCTGCCCCACGGCCAGAGCGATCACCTCGCGCTCGCGGGCGCTCAGCGTGCCGTGGGCGACGGCGTGGGCAAGCGAGACGTAGCCCTCAAGGGCGGCGGGCGCGGCGCCCAGAGCCTTGAAGAGGTTGGACGCCTTGCCCTTGAGGGGGCCCTCAAAGATCTCCTTGACCCTTCCTGTGGCGAGCGCGGGATCGACGGGGGTGATTCTCTGCATGGAGTGACCCTAGTGATGGTGAGGGGGCCCGGTCTGCGATCGACCGAGAACAACACTGGAGAAACGGTCGTTCTGTACGGGGTTTGCACGTGCAAACGGGCCCCGCCCGAAAGACTGACGAACCCTTAGCAAAGTTTTCAGGGGGGGTTGAGCCGACGGAGGCTATGTTCTTTGTCGTTGATGACACAGCACTTGCGCAGGAGCCGCGCATGTTCTTTGGCCCGCCCCCCGGAGTCGGAGATTCCGAAGGCGCCGAGGCGACCGTGACCGCCGGCCACACCCGTCTCCGGGGGGGTGACCCGTTCCCGGTCGGTGGCGCCTCCCACGACCAAGGTCATGCGTTCCCGTCGGGGCTGACCCGCATGGATATGCACTGCCACTCGTGGGCGAGCGACAAGCCGGTGATGCGGGCGGTCGCCTTCACCGGGTGCCCGGAGTGCTACTCCGATCCGGAAGCCGTGCACGCGCAGGCGATGGCCCGCGGGATGGACCTGGTCACCATCACAGACCACGACTCGATCGCCGGCGCCCTTCGGCTGATCGACCGCGGCTATACCAACGTCGCGCTCGGCGAGGAGGTGACCGTCCACTTCCCCGAGGACCGGTGCAAACTCCACGTGCTGGTCTGGGGGCACACGCCCGAGCAGCACGAGGCGCTGGGCTCGCTCCGGCTCCGCGACGATGTGTACTCCTTCGCGCGCTGGCTCCGCGAGGAGGACCTGGCCCACGCCATGGCCCACCCCCTTTACGTGCAGAACGGCAAGCTCACGCCTTGGCACATCGAGCGGTGCCTGCTGCTCTTCCGCGGCTTCGAGCTGCTCAACGGCGCCCACACCGGCGCGCACCGTGGAGCGCTGGAGATGCTGCTGGACTCGCTCACGCCCGAGAGCGTGACGGCGATGAGCCGCCGGCACTGCCTGACCCCGGTGTGGCCCGAGCCCTGGGCCAAGGTGCGCAGCGCCGGCTCGGACGACCACGGGCTGCTCAACATCGGCCGCACGTGGACCGGAGTCGAGGGCGAGGACGGGCGCAAGATCGCCGACCCCCGCGCGTTTCTCCGCGGCGTGATGGCCGGGCGTTCCGCGGTCGGGGGCGTCGCGGGGCGCAGCGACCTGCTCGGGCACCAGCTCGCGTCGGTGGGGATGCGGTGGTTTGGCGAGACCATCCACCCCCGGCTCAACCCACGGCGGCGCGCGCTGACTTCGAAACTGTTCAAGTTCGCGGGGATCGATCTCCCGGCGCCGAGCAAGGCCCGGCTGATCGCCGACGCGGCCAGGCGGGCGCTGACCCGCGACAAGCGCCGCCCCCTGCCTCTCGTGGACGCCCTCAAGTCCGAACTCGCCCCGCTGCTCGAGAAGCACGAGCGGGTGCGCCTGGCCCTCGACCCGGCGGCGTGGACCGGCGCCAGCGGGCCGGCCCTGGCCCAGCACGCGGAGGCCACCGCCTTCGGCGATGATCTGGCCGCGGCACTCGGCCGGGCGATGGCCTCGGGCGCGATGCGGAGCCTCCGCGAGCGCGACCAGAGCGGGATCATCGATCACCTGGTCTCGTACGCGATCGTGCAGGCCGCCCGCATCCCCGAGATCATTTCCCTCTTCTATCAGAACAAAGAACGGCAGATGCTCGAAAAACTGACGCACGACCTCGCGACGCCCGGCTCGGGCAAGAGTGCCGCCGAGCGCCCCATGAAGGTGATGCTGTTCACCGACACCCTCGGCGACGTCAACGGCGTGTGCCGCTTCATCCAGAATGTTGCCGACCGGGCCAACCGCTCGGGCCGCGATCTCAGGGTCGTCACCTCCACCGAGTTCCCGGTGCCGGCCTGGCCCAACATCCACAACTTCAAGCCGGTGTTCGCGACCAAGATGCCGCGGTACGAGCAGCTCGAGGTCGCCCTGCCCCCGTTGGTCAAGATCCTGCGCTTCGCCGACGAGCACCAGCCGGACGTGATCCACATCTCCACCCCCGGCACCGTCGGGATGTGCGGCTTCCTCGCCGCCAAGATGCTCAGGGTCTCCGTCCTCGGCGTCTACCACACCGACTTCCCGGCGTACGTCGACAAACTGTTCGACGACCACGGGATGACCGCGATGACGTCGTGGTTCATGCGCAAGTTCTACGAGCCGTTCCGCGCCGTCTTCACCCGCTCCGAGGATTACATGGTCTCGCTCGAGCGCCTCGGCCTCTCGCGCGACCGCATGATCGCCCTGCTCCCGGGCATGGACACCGAGGCTTTCCACGTGAGCCACCGCGACGAGGTCGTGTGGGCACGCCTTGCCTCCGAGGGCTTCGAGGTCTCGCCCTCGAGCGTCAAGGCGCTGTACTGCGGGCGCGTGAGCGTCGAGAAGAACCTGCCTTTGCTCACACGCCTCTGGCCCCGCGTCCGGGCCGAGGCCAGGCGCGAGGGCATCGACGCCGAGCTCGTCGTCGTTGGCGACGGGCCGTACCGCAAGCAGATGGAGCAGGAACTCCGAGGCAAGGGCGCCGCGTTCCTTGGCTTCCGCCACGGCAAGGAACTCTCGGCGATCTACGCCTCCAGCGACCTCTTCCTCTTCCCCTCGACCACAGACACGCTGGGCCAGGTGGTGATGGAGAGCCAGGCCTCGGGCCTGCCCGTGATCGTGACCGACCAGGGGGGCCCGAAGGAAGTGGTGGACCACGACCTCACCGGGTTCGTGCTCCCGGCGGACGACACGTCGCTCTGGGCCGAGACGGCGATGACGCTCATCCGCGACCCCGAACGGCGCCGGCGCATGGGCCGCGCGGCGCACACCCGCATGTCGCGGTACTCGATGGACGCGTCCTTCGAGCACTATTGGAAGGCGCACGAGCAGGCGTGGCGCGAGCACCTCGAGCGGATCGGGATCAGCCCGCGCGAGGGCGGGGGCTCTCCCGCCCCGAGCGTCAGCCCCGCGCCCGCGGCGGTGTGACCGGCCGCCTGGCGTCGCGCCGCTCGCGGAAGAACCTCCGCAGCAGCGTCGCCGACGACCGCGCCATGACGCCGCCGATCGGCGCGAGCCGGTGGTTCAGCCGCGGGTCGCTGCACAGCCTGAACAGCGATGCCACCGCGCCGGCCTTGGGGTCCGCGGCGCCGTAGACCAGCCGACCAACCCGCGCGTTCACGATCGCCCCGGCGCACATGGCGCAGGGTTCGAGCGTCACCACCAGCGTGCTGCCGTTGAGCCGCCAGTCCCCGATCGCCGCGGCGGCGGCGCGGATGGCGGTGATCTCGGCGTGCCCGCAGGGGTCGGCGTCGGCCTCGCGGGTGTTGCGGGCCTCGGCGAGCAGGGCCCCGGTCGCGGTGTCGTAGACCACCGCGCCGACCGGCGCCTCGCCGGCCTTCGCCGCCTCGCGGGCCAGGCGCAGGGCGCGGCGCATCATCGCGCGGTCGATCTTCGTCGGGCCGCCGGCCGGCTCACGGCTCATCGCCGTACTCCCCGTCCGTCCGCCTTGGGACGGCGCCTGCCGGGGGCGGCAACGTCATCGCCGGGCCAGGCGGGGCCGGCGCGCTCGGCGAGGCCGCTTCCTTCCTTTGCCTTCGCGAGAGCAGCCCTCTCGACACGCGGCTCGGGGGGACCCACTTGGCCAGCACCAGCCCCAACTCAAACAGCAGGTACAGCGGGATCTGCACCAGGGAGAGCGAGAGCGGGTCTCCGACCGGAGCGAGCACCGCCGAGCCGACCATCAGCCCGAAGAACACGTACTTGCGCTGCCGCCCGAGGCTCACCGGGTCGACGATCCCCACCCAGGAGAGCAGCATCACCACGATCGGCGTCTGGAACCCCAGGGCGAAGATCATCCCGAGGAGGAAGATGAGGTCGACGTACTCCGAGAGGCGGTATTGCTGAGAGATGAGCCCGCCGCTGACCAGAGGCACTGTGAGCAGCGCCCCATCGCCCTGCGCGATCCGGAGTTGCTTCAGCGGCGCGATGACCCAGGCGTCTCCCTCTCTGGGGTCCGGCGGGTCTTCGGTGCGGATCGGGATGTTCGCGAGCGCGGCGGCCGGTTGCTCTGCCGCGACGCGCGGCTGGATCGCGGGCACCAGGGCCGAGCCGAAGTGGATGAGCCACGACAGCGTCACCGGGAGCACCACGATGTACAGGAACACCGAACCCAGGATCGTGAGCACGGCGGAGAAGGGCAGCAGGAACCGCACGAAGCGACGCTCGGTCTCGTACAGACCCGGCGCGACAAACAGCCACAACTGGTACAGAATCCACGGTATCCCGAGGATCACGGTGAGCACCATCGCGATCTTGAAGTAAGCGGTGAAGGCCTCGATCGGGCTCAGCGTCTGCAGATTGGGCGCCTGGTTGTTCGCCAGCAGGGCCCGCTCCAGCGGCCTGATCAGGAGCCAGATCACGCGGTCGCCAAAGACCATGCAGAGCACCGCGATGGGCGCGAGGCCGATCACCGCGAACATCACGCGGCGGCGGAGATCCTCCAGGTGCTCCCCGAAGGACATCACCGAGTGCCCGGGCTTGTGCGGTCGGTCGGCCATGCGGAATCGAGCGTAGTGCGGCCGCGGTCAGGGACCATGGCCTCGGTCTGCTCGGTCTTTGTACGGTCCGCGGCAACTCGGGGGCCGCGGAGTTTGGAATGGCTGGTGTCGGAACCCCAACAATTCCCGCGTCGGGCGGACGGGATCGGGCGGCCTGCGCGTCAAGCGTGGGCGACGGAGGCAAGTTCTGGACCAGCCGCAGGCACAACCGACGCAGGCCGAGCGCGCCGTAGCGGGCGACCCGCACGCCGCCGCCGCGCTGTGGGAGACCCACCGGCGCTGGGTGGCCGCGGTGGTGCTGGCGAACATGCCGCGGTCTCCCGGCGCAGCGGATCTCGAGGATCTGCTGCAGGAGGTAGCGATCCGGGTGGTGAAGACCATCGGGCAGGTGCGCGACCCGGCGATGCTCAAGCCGTGGCTGCGCGCGGTGGCGGCGAACGTCGCGCGGACGGCCGGGCGGCGGAGCGTGCCCCGGCTTCGGCTGGTCCGCGAGGCGATCAGCGAGGCGAGGTCGAAGGGGCCGGAGGGAGCCGCCGATGCGTCGACGGGCGATGCGCCGATGGCCGCCCGTGAGGAGGGCCTCAGGCTGATGCGGGCCGCCGAGCGGCTCAGCGCCGACTATCGCGAGGTGCTGCTCCTGCGCTGCGTTCGCGGCATGTCGTACAAGCAGATCGCCGACCTGCAGGGCGTTCCCGTCACCACGATCGAGACGCGGCTGGCGAGGGCCCGGCGCATGCTCCGGGAGGAGATGCGCGAGACGGCCGCCTCGGCCAAGGAGAGACACCGGTGAGCGAGAGTCGCGAGGACATCCTGATCGGGCGCGTGACCGACGGCGAGGCAACCGCCGCCGACTGGGCCGAGATCGAGGCCATCGCGTCGGCCGATGCCGGCCTGTGGACCCGGCTGGCCGGCGCGCAGAGGGCCCACGCCGCGCTCGCCGCGGCGATCGACGACGAACTGACGGTCGCGGAACTCGTCGGCCTTCCCGACGCCGCCGCGATGGCGCGGGCGGGCGACGAAGGAGCGCGGTCGATGCAGCACCCGAGCGTGCGATGGCGCGCCTACTCCGGCTGGGCCGCCGCCGCGGTGCTGGCCCTGGCCTGGGCCGGCGCGGGGACGTGGGGGACGAACCGGGGCGTTCGGGGCGTGACCGGGGGCGCCGGCGACATCGCCGCCACGCTCGCGCCGGACGCGCTGCTGCAGAAGTACGTCGACAAGGGCCGCGCGGACGGCCGCGTGCTCATGGAACTCCCGCTGGTCATGGTGGAATCGGGCCCCGCGCCCGACGGGAAGGGGACGCAGGTGGTGTACCTGCGCCGGCTGCTCGAGCAGACAACCGTGTCGGGCGTCTACGAGGTCGGGCGCGACGAGACCGGGCAGTTCCTCCCCGTGCCCAGCCAGACGCCCATCGCTCCGGCGCAGCGCGCTGCGCGGGGCCTGTGATTCCTGACTGGAAGCGCCCCCACGCGCGTCCAAGCGTGCGTCGATTCCTCACGATACGACCCCCGCGGCAGCCGCACGCCGCGTCCACCGGAGACACCACGATGAACCGCACGACCGCACTCGCCCGCGCCGCCCTGATCGGAGCACTCGTCGCAGCCTGCGGCGCGCCGGCCGCGATGGCGAAGGACAGGCGGACCAACACCTCGGTCGTCGTGGTGGACGACGGCGCCAAGACCTCGTCCTACTCCGGCACGATCAACGGGCGCGAGTATTCCATCGAGATCAGGGACGGCTCGGTCACCAGGGCGACGCTCGACGGCAAGTCGCTGCCGACCGAGTCCGTGAAGATCGAGGACGGCCGAGTCGCCCTCACCGACGAGAACGGCGCGGAGATCGCATCGTTCAAGGCGGGGGGAGCCGCGGACCGCGGGCCCTCCCGCGCCCAGAGCCCCGCGAAGATGCGCCCGATCATCGGCATCACCATGGGAGAGGTCGATTGGACCACCGCCGAGCAGCTCGGGCTCAACCCCGCCGACGTGGTGGTGATCGGCAGCGTCTCGGAGGGGCTGCCGGCGGACAAGGCGGGGCTCAAGCAGCACGACATCGTGACCAGGATCGACGGCGCGGGGCCCGTCACCGAGGAGAAGATCGCCGAGGCGGTCCGCTCGCGCAAGGCCGGCGACACGCTGACCCTCACCGTGCTTCGCAAGGGCAAGCCGCAGGACATCGCGATCACCGTCGAGGAGCGGCCGTCGGCCGCGTCCTGGGAGCGCTGGGTGGGCGATGAGGGAACCCGCGAGGAAGTCAGGCGCGCGATCGAGGAGGCGCAGCGCGCCGCCGCCGCCGCCGGCCGCGCCGGGGCCGAGAGCGGCCGGGCTCTGGCCAACAATCTCCGGGGGCTGGGCGAGCGGATGCGGCTGACCTGGCGCGACGAGGTGCTGCCCAAGATCGAGCACTCCGGCGAGAAGCTGCAGGAGACCTTCGAGCGTGAGCGCGAGCGGTTGGCCGCGCTCTTCGAAGGGCTGAAACTCAGCCAGGAGCAGCGCGACGCGCTCGAGGCCTGGGTCGACAAGATCGGCGACGCCATCGACAACTACGTCACCTCCCTCGACCTCCCGGAGATCCACCTCATCGGGCAGGGGAACAACGGCCGAGCGCTGGTTGTCCCCAGCCCGCCTGCCGCCGCCCCGGCCGCGCCGCCAGCCCCTGTCGCTCCGGGGTCGCGATGGCGCACCCCGGCCCCCCAGGAAGACGCCGGGCCCGAGGATGTCCGCCGTCTCGAGCGGCGGCTGGCGGAGATGGAGCAGATGCTGCGCGAGCTCACAGCCCAGAAGGCCGCGGAATCAGGGAAGAACAAGCAGTGAATTCCGCTCCCATTCGCAACCCGCCGCGGCCGTCGTCGATAGATCATGCCGCGGCCTGAGTTCGCCGCGGGGCCGTCAACCCCGCCGGCGGGCCGCACGGAAATCTCCTCTGATCCTGGCGGGCGTCGACCACCGCCCGCCTTCGCCGGGCACCCCCGGCGACGACAGCAAGAGGCGCGAGGGACCACGATCCCTCAGCGCCTTTCGCTGTTTCCTGGCGGGCGCTTCGGCGATCCGAACCGCTCCGGTACGCTTGCGACGTGGCCGTCCCTGTCGCTCCTCTGTACCAGGCCTGTGCGGCCGCGGCGCTCGCGGCGGCTCTGAGCGCGCAAACCGTCGCGCAGGACATCCGCGTCGACGTCGATGCGCGCGAGATCGGGCGGCGGCTGGCCCACACCAGCGTGACCATCTCCCTGCCGCCGGGCCGCCCGGCCGGCGCCGCGACGCCGCTCTATTTCGTCGAGTGGACCCCCGGCAATCACTCCCCGTCCGGCCCGATCCAGAACGTGGTCGACCTGCGCATCGAGGACAGCACCGGGGCGCCGGTGCGATGGCGCCGGGACGAGACGAATGTCTACCGCCACATCGCCGATCCAGCCCCCGGCGCCGACTCCATCACCGCGCGGTTCTCGTACATCACCAACCAGCCCGCGGTCAACTCGCGCAGCACGGACACCTACGGCTTCCGCGACTTCGGGGGGCTCAACTGGAACACCGTCCTGCTCTACCCCGAATGGGCGGACAGGACGTCGACCACCGTCGCCGCGACGCTCACGCTCCCGGAGGGCTGGCGCGCCGCCACGCCGCTCCGCAGCATCGCCGGGGCCGAAGGCCAGACCCTCCGCTTCGAGACCGTGACGCTCGCCGAACTGATCGACTCCCCCGTGATCTTCGGCCTCCACCTGCGCTCGTGGGACATGCCGGCGGTCGGCGCCTCGGTCGGACCGGCGGCGCCGCACACACTGCATGCGGTCGGCCCCCGAGCCGAGGTCCTCGACCTGCCCGGGGCGCGGCTCGCGAAGATCGCCCGCGTGCACGCGGAGGCCGCGGCCGTCTTCGGCGCCTTCCCGTCCTCGCGCTTCCACTACCTCGTCATGCTGGGAAACGGCCTTCCCAGCCTCGGCGTCGAGCACTCGAACTGCACGCTGGTCGCGATGGGCGAGGACCGCTTCACCAAGGCCGAGACCGCGGACGGCGACCCGATGCTCGTGCTCCCCCACGAGTACGCCCACGTCTGGAGCGGCAAGTCCGCCGCGCCGCGCGGGCTCCTCTCTGGAAACTACCACACCCCGGCGAGCACCTCGCTGCTCTGGGTCTACGAGGGCCTGGCGTCCTACTACGACCTGGTGCTCGGGGCACGCGCCGGGCTGATCTCGCCGGAGGAGTTCGCGCACGAGATCGCGACCTCCATCTCGGCCTACGACATGCAGGCGGGCCGGCGGTGGCGCAGCGTCGAGGACACCGCCCTGGCGATGCGATTCCTCCGCGCCCCCAGCGACGCGTGGGATGACCTCCGCCGCAATCAGGATTACTACGGGGAAGGGGCGCTCTTCTGGGCCCGCGCCGACGGGATCATCCGCCGGGCAACGAACGGCGCGCGGTCGCTCGACGATTTCTGCAAGGCGCTGCACGAGCCCGCGCCAGGGCGTGTCGCACAACCGGGCGTGCCGCTGCGCACCTACACCCGCGAGGACGTCGTTGCCGCGCTCCATGCCGTGCACCCCGGCGAGGACTGGGACGCGCTGATCCGTCGGCACATCGAGACCCCGAAGCCGGAACCGGACGCCGATCTCGCCGCGGCCCTGGGCCGGCGGCTCGAGTGGTCCACCGAGCCCAACGCCTTCCAGAAGCGGGCCGAGCAACGAGCCCCCGACGCCGTCCTCCGAGCCTCCATCGGCCTCACGGTCGCGAGCGACGGGCGCATCACCCGCGTCCGCGCCGGCTCCGCCGCGGACCGGGCGAGGCTTGCAATCGGCATGGAGATCGTCGGTGTGCGCGGGCCGACGCGGGCCGAGCCGGGCGGCGCCGCTCCCCCCCTGCAGAGGTTCACGCCGGGGCGGCTCCGCGACGCGGTGAGGGCCGCCTCCGCCGAGCGGCCGGATGTCGGGCTGCTCATCGCCGACGGCGATGCCCTGGTGGAGCGCACGCTGGTCTACCGGGACGGGCTGAGGTATCCGAGCCTCGTGCCACAGGACGGGCAAACGGACTGGTTGCTCCGGATTGCACAGCCCCGCGCCGGCGCGGCCGACGCGCCAGGGGGGTAGTTCTCGGCCGCTCGAAGCCGCGCATCATCCAGATCGATGGAAACTGCCTTCCTGAGCCTTTTTTGCGAGGCGGGGCTTGCACCACGGTCGGAGTCGTGGAATATTCACACTGGAGTCGCGCAGACGCCCTGCACAAGCGTCTGTCCGAGGCCAACACAGTTCTCTGGCACTTGGCGAGCCGCTTTCGGCGCGTCACGTGGGTTGTCGGTCGAACTGTGGGCGTTGAGGACCAAGGGAATCCGAGTGGGCCCGCACAGCCCGCGAGAGAGGAGAAGAGGGAAATGTTCAACAAGATGCTTCTTGCCGGCGCGGCGATCGCAGCGGCATCCGCGGCGAACGCGGGCGTCATCTTCAACGGCTCCGGCGGGTCCATTCCCGACGGCTCCGGCTCGATCGTCTCCACCATCACCGGCCCCGCCGCCGGGACGGTGACGGGCTTCAACGTCACGATCTACGGCCTGCAGCACTCGTGGCTCGGCAACCTGACCGCGATGCTCACCCAGGTCGACAGCGGCACGTCGGTCTACCTGTTCCGCAAGATCGGCGCGACCAACGGCAACGGCGCCGGCCGCGCGGTCCAGGCCAACGGCGATTACACCTTCTCCGACACCGTCGGCGCCAACCTGTGGACGACCGCCGCCGGCCTCGGCAGCGGCGGAACGGTGGACTCAGGCAACTTCCGCGCCGCGACGCTGAACGGCGCCTTCACCTCGTTCAGTTCCTTCGCCGGCCTCTCGGCCAGCGGCAACTGGACGCTCACGGTGACCGACAACGTCCCCGGGAACAGCGGCTCGTTCTCCGGCTGGTCGCTCGACCTGCTCTTCGTCCCCACCCCGGGCGCCCTGGCGCTCTTCGGCGCCTCGGGCATGATCCTGGCCCGTCGCCGCCGCTGATCGCTCGCCTCAACTTCCGACATCCGAAGCGCCGCACGGCCCAAACCGTGCGGCGCTGTCTTGCGCCCCCGCCGCGCAGGCGACGCACGGGCCGCGCCGACTACAATCAACGCCGTCTTCCGCACATCCCTGACAGGATCCTGACATGCCGACGTCCGACCCGTTCCACGCCCGCCGCACCCTGAGCACGCCGGCGGGCGATGTGGTCATCTTCGACCTCCACGCGCTGGTCAAGGCGGGCGTGACCACCCAGGACCGGCTGGACCGCCTTCCCTTCTCGATCAGGATCCTGCTCGAATCGGCGCTGCGCAACCTCGACGGGTTCATCGTCACCGAGGAGGACGTACGCCGCCTCGCCAACTGGAACGCCGCGGCGCCGGAAGAAGTCGAGGTGCCGTTTCTCCCGGGCCGCGTGGTGCTGCAGGACTTCACCGGCGTGCCCTGCGTCGTTGACCTGGCGGCGATGCGCGCCGCGATGCAGCGGCTCGGGGGCGACCCCCAGCAGATCAACCCGCTGGTGCCGTGCGACCTGGTGATCGACCATTCCGTGCAGGTCGACGACTTCGGCCGCAAGGTCTCTCTGACCATCAACGCCCAGAAGGAGTTCGAGCGGAACCGGGAGCGGTACGAGTTCCTCAAGTGGGGCCAGCAGAGCCTGCGCAACTTCCGGTGCGTTCCCCCGGCCACCGGCATCGTCCACCAGGTGAACCTCGAGTACCTCGCGTCCGGCGTGCTCCGCAAGCCCGACGACGTGACGGCGCACGACGTCGCGTTCCCCGATTCGCTGGTGGGCACCGACTCGCACACCACCATGATCAACGGGCTGGGCGTGGTCGGCTGGGGCGTCGGCGGCATCGAGGCCGAGGCGGTCATGCTCGGCCAGCCCATTTACATGCTCACCCCCAAGGTCGTCGGCTTCCGGCTCAGCGGCCGGCTCCCCGAGGGCTCCACCGCGACGGATCTCGTCCTCGTCGTCACCCAGATGCTCCGCGCCCACGGCGTGGTCGACAAGTTCGTCGAGTTCTACGGCCCCGGCGTGGCGGCCCTGTCCCTGCCCGACCGCGCCACCATCGGCAACATGGCGCCCGAGTACGGGGCGACGATCGGCCTTTTCCCGGTTGACGACGAGACCCTGCGCTACCTGCGCCTGACGGCGCGCGACGAGGCCCTCGTCGCCCTCAACGAGGCCTACTACAAGGCCCAGGGCATGTTCCGCGCCGTGGGCGCTCGCGACCCCGATTTCACCGAGCGGCTGGAACTCGACCTCTCGACCGTGCGCCCGGCGCTCGCCGGCCCGCGCCGCCCCCAGGACCGGGTGCTGCTCACCGACATGAAGAGCCAGTGGCACAAGGAACTCGCCGACTCCTTCGGCAAGGCCAACGCCGCCGAGGCGGTCCGGGTCGACCGCTGGGCCGGCGAGGGGGGCGAGAGCGCCCGCGTCGCGCCGCCGGTCAACACCGCGGGCGCGGGCGAGGTTCAGGCGGCGAAGGCCGCGCCCTCCTGGGTCCCGGTGGCGGGCGAGCGGTACCGGCTGTGCCACGGCGACGTGGTGATCGCCGCCATCACCTCGTGCACGAACACCAGCAACCCGGACGTGATGATCGCGGCGGGTCTGGTCGCGCGCAAGGCCCGGGCCCTCGGGCTCACCCGCAAGCCCTGGGTCAAGACCAGCCTTGCCCCCGGTTCCACCGTTGTCACCGCGTACTACGACAAGGCCAACCTCACCGCCGACCTCGACGCCCTGGGCTTCAACACCGTCGGCTACGGATGCACGACCTGCATCGGCAACTCCGGGCCCCTGCCGGAGAACATCGCCGAGGCGGTCGAGCGCGGTGATCTCGTCGCCGTCTCCGTGCTCTCCGGCAACCGCAACTTCGAGGGCCGCATCAACCCCCACGTCAAGGCCAACTACCTCGCCAGCCCTCCGCTGGTCGTCGCCTACGCCATCGCCGGCACGATCGACATCGACCTCGCGAACGAGCCGCTGGGCAGGAGCGCCGACGGGCGCGACGTCTTCCTGAGGGACATCTGGCCGACCCAGGCCGAGGTGCAGCAGGTCAAGGCCGCGTGCATCGGCGCGGAGCAGTTCCGCGCGCAGTACGGCCGCGTGTTCGACGGCAACCCGACGTGGAACGAGGTCCCGGTCTCCGGGGGCGACCTCTACGAGTGGAACGACAAGAGCACCTATATCCAGGAGCCGCCGTACTTCACCGACATGGGCGAGGACCCGCCGCCGGCCAAGCCCATCGCCCGGGCCCGGTGCCTGGTTTTCGTCGCGGACTCGGTCACCACCGACCACATCTCCCCGGCCGGCGACATCGACGCCGAGAGCCCCGCCGGCAAGTACCTGCAGGAGCAGGGCGTGCCGCGGAACATGTTCAACTCCTACGGCTCGCGGCGCGGCAACGACCGCGTCATGACCCGCGGCACGTTCGCCAACATCCGGGTCAAGAACAAACTCACCAAGGAGGCGCCCGAGTCCGGCGGCAGGATCAAGGAAGGCTGGTGGACGCGCGACTTCAGCCGGGCCGGCGCCGGGCGCCTCGCCCCGATCTTCGACGCCGCCGCCCGGTACAGGGCCGAAGGCACGCCGCTGATCGTCCTCGCGGGCAAGGACTACGGCATGGGCTCCTCGCGCGACTGGGCCGCCAAGGGCACGAACCTGCTCGGCGTCCGGGCCGTCATCTCGCAGTCCTTCGAGCGCATCCACCGCTCCAATCTCGTGGGCATGGGCGTCCTGCCCTTGAACTTCATGCCCGGCCAATCCGCGGAACTGCTCGGCCTCGACGGCACGGAGACGTTCGACATCGCGGTCCCGGCCAAGGTCGAGCCGCGCATGACGATCAAGGTCAGCGCCACGAAGGCCGACGGCCGCGCGGTCGCCTTCGACACGCGCTGCCGCATCGACACGCCGGTGGAGGCCGAGTACTACCGCCACGGGGGCATCCTGCACTTCGTCCTCCGCCGGATCCTCAATGAGAGCCGGGAAACGGCGGGGGCGTGAGCGCGGTGAGCGCCCAGGCGCCGCACGGCACAGCCGGGGAGAGAGCCCACGCACGCCGGCCGGTGCGTGATGTTGTCGTGCTCGCCAACCCCGCGTCGGGCAGGGGCCGCGGCGAGGCGGTGGGGGAGTCCGTCGCCGCCGCCATCGCCGCCGACGGGCACGCGGTGCGCAGCGTCACCGTCCGCCACTGGGACGCGCTGGTCGAAGCCTGCGAAGACGCCGACGCCCTGGTCATCTGCGGCGGGGACGGCACCGTCCACCACGCGCTCGAACTGCTCATCCACGAGCGCGACGAAGAGGCCGCCGAGCGCGCCGAGCGCGGCGCCCGCTTCGCCTACCGCGCCAACGGCAGGGCGAAGCGCCACCCCGACCGCCGCTCGCTCGAAGACCTCGATCTCGAGAGGCCCCGCCCGACCCCCGGCCCCGCCGTCTACCACGTGCCCCTCGGCACCGAGAACCTCTTCGCCCGCGAGTTCGGCATGACCGGCGCGCCCTCGGCGGTGGCGGCGGCCCTGAGGGCCTGGCGCGTGCGCGACATCGACCTCGGGCGTTGCCGCGGCTGGCCCTTCGCGATCATGGTCGGCGTCGGGCCGGACGCCGAGGTGATCCACCGCATGGACGAGGCGCGGACCGGGGCCATCTCGCACATCTCGTACGTGGGTCCGGTGCTGGGCGTGGCGATGAGGCCGCGCGTCCCGCGTCTGCGCGTGCGCGTCGATGGCCGCGTCGTGGTCAACGTGAGGCGGGGTTCGGTGATCGTTGCCAACAGCCGGCAGTACGCCCTTCGGGTCGACCCCTGCCCCCGCGCCGTGGTCGACGACGGGATGCTCGACATCGCCTTCCTCCCCGCGCGCACCACGCTCGAAGCGGCGGGGCTGACCCTGCTCTCGCGCCTGCGGCTCCACGAGAGCGTGCCGGGCGTGGTGATCGAGCGCGGCACGAAGGTGCTGATCGAGACCATCGACGCGCCGGCGCCGGTGCAGATCGACGGCGAAACCGGCGGCGATCTCCCCCCCGGCGCCCCCATGGAAATCAGCATCGATCCAAAGGCGGCGCGGGTGCTGACGCCGGGTTGATCCCCTTGGCTCCCTCTCCCCCCGGGGGAGAGGGTGGCCGCGCAGCGGCCGGGTGGGGGGAGCGCGACTCGCCTCACACCCTCACAATCCGCGAGAACTCCAGCATCCGCCGCTCCAGTTCGTCCTTGGTCAGGCGCGCCATGCGGTCGAGCGAGAACGACTCGATTGTGAACGACGCGATCACCGTCCCCGACGCGAGCGAGCGCTGGATGGTGTCGAACGAGGCCACCGGGTGGCCCGCCCCGTGCTTCATCCGAGGCGAGGGCGCCCCGGCGCGGCTCGCGATATGGCCCATCATCCCGCCGGCGAAACTGTCCCCGGCGCCCGTGGGGTCGACCACCTGCTCCGCCGGGTAGGCCGGCAGAGCCGCGACCCCGTCGCGGTGGATCAGGATGCACCCGTGCTCGCCCTTCTTGATCACCGCGAAGGTCGGCCCCATGTCGAGGATCGTCCTCCCGGCGGTGATGTTGTTCCGCTTCCCGGTGAGCAGCCGCGCCTCGGAATCGTTGAGCACGATGCCGTCGACCCGCCTGAGCAGCGTGCGCAGGTCGTCCTTCGCCGTGTCGATCCACAGGTCCATGGTGTCCGCCACCGCCAGCTCATGATCCGGGAAGTGGTTGAGCAGGTCGCGCTGGACGGCCGGGTGCGTGTTGGCGAGAAAGACGAAGCGCGAATCCCGGTAACTCGCGGGGGGCGTCGGCGGCGCCTCGGTGAGCACCCCGAGGTGCGTGTACAGCGTCTCGCGGCTGTTCATGTCCTCGCTGTACCTGCCGCCCCAGGCGAAGGTCTTGCTGTCGCGCCGCAGTTCGATCCCCTCCACGCTGACGTTGGGGAAGCGGGCGAGGACGGCGCGGTGCCCCTCGTGGAAGTCACCCCCGACCGCCGCGACCATGCGCACCGGGGTGAAGAACGACGCCGCGGCTGAGAAATACGTGCACGACCCGCCGAGCACGGCGTCTGCCGTGCCGTGGGGCGTGTGAACGGTGTCGATGCCGATGGAGCCGGTGACGATGAGGGGCATGAGAAGAAGTGTAATGGGCGGTCCGGCGGGCCTCTCGATGCGTGCCTCGCGGAGGCCCGGGCATCGGGCGTCATGACGGATCACGCCGCGGCGAACGAACCGGCCAAGGCGCACGCCCCCTTCGCCCCGCACGGAGCGCCGGCCCTCTGAGGGACCTTATCCGGCGCCCCGTGCCGGGCGCCATCCAGCCGCTTCACACGGGCTGAAGCCCGTGGCTTGGCGCCGCGACGCCTTCGGCGTCAAAGGTCGGGAATTCTCCATTCTCCTCCCGGAAGTCTTTGGGGACGCGCGGTGTGACGAATGAGGGTCGTCAGTGTTTACGAATTGCGACGGTCAGGGAATACTGGAACGCGACCTCAGGCGTCGAACACTTCCTTGCTGAGCGTAACTGCGGCGTCAACAGTCATGCCGCGATCCGTCATGTCACGGATAAAGTCCGCCATCGCCTTGCGCTTGTCGATCTCCAGCCTTATCAAAGTCGCAGTTCCCGCACTCTCAGCCTTCATCCTCTCAATCCGGAGACGCTCCTTATCGAGTTCAAATGCACGGATCTTCTTGACGGCAGCAGCCTGAATGTTTGCCGCTCGCGCGTCCTACTCGTCGGCCTTTCCCTTGAACAACCGAAGCCCATCGTCGCGGATCTGCTCAACTGCTTGTTGCGGCCGCAATGTCTTGTTGATCCATTGTGCTGCGTCGCGGAAGGCTCGCACGAGGCGCACCATGCGATTGCGCTGTGGCGAGCCGCCGTCCTGGCTCAGCACGATGTCATGACGCTCGCTCATCACGCCACCCCCACGGGGGCCACCGCATTGACAAGGATGTGCCAGTCGTCAAGATCTAGGCTTAATCCCTGCCCGCCGCACGCGATGTGGTATTCATTGAGCACGCGATACAGGCCCGCGATGTGCTCCGCCGCCTCATCATCAGACATGAAATCCGGAACCATGACGCGGAGCGACATCCGGTCCGCAGCGTGGTGTTCAGGCCGGTTGTAATCGGTAACGTCCGGCCACCCCTCCGGCTCTCCCCAAGGCCACAGCGGGCCGAAAAACTCCGGCGGCACGGGGGTTTCGTTAGTCCATCTCTCGGCCGCGGAAGCGGCCTTGAGGAGTTCGTAATCGCGTTCGATGGCGCTAAATAAAGGCTCAATCAGACTCGGAGAGTTGTTGTCCGGCTCTGCTCGGGAGCGATCGAGTAGAGAGGCGACGCTCAGCGACGGTTTCGCGGCCTCGACTGCCTGCTGCGCCCCGTATCGGATCTCTCTTTCCTCGTTGGTTGGCACATCGGGATCATGAATGAAAGGGACGGTGGGATCGAGTATGTGCGCGGCCTCAGCAGCGCGATACCTTTCGATCACCGCCAGACGACTAGGCTCAACGTAGGCCGCAAGCGTTGCGTCCTTTGCACAGTTAATCGAGTGAATAATGCTGCGCTGGATCTGCCCTTCGGGGCTCTGAGCCGCGGTCGTGGAGCCCCAGTCAGGACTGAAACTTGACGGCTTCCAATCATGCCGTGCAGTTCCAGACTCCAGATCGCTCAAAATCTGTTCGGCAACACGCTTAGCGCTGCCTTCCACACCCACAAAGTAGCGATCGTCGAGGAGGGGTTGCAGCCGCCTGGCGCATCTGATTGCAAACGCAGCCCGCGCCCAACGCGGCAATGCTCGCAACTCCTCGACCGTCGGCAGTCGCACTGATTTCTCTTCCGCCACGCCGACCTCCTACCCGACTACATGTCATCGCATTTCCCCGGATCGTCTACCCCGATGATAGCCCCAGTTCCTTCATCCAGTCCCAGAACCAAAACGCCCCAAAATCTCTCGTTTCTCAGCCCCCAGCGCCGAAATCCACCCCGGTCGCGGATCGTTTCCGGGCTCGGAGAGCCTGCCACCTCGGTTGATCCGAACCGCGTCCGCCGCGCCTGGGAGGCGTTGCGGCGCCAGGGAGGCCCTCGCATGCCGCGCATCTCCGCCGATCTTGCCGCGCTCGTTCAGCCGACCGCCGCTCCCGCGCAGCGACCCGGCGCTCTCGGTCCGACGAGGCTGCCCACCACCCCCGCCTCGCCACTGCCCACCGCGAAGGCACCGCCCGACGACAGCGTGTCGCTCTCGGGCGCAGGGGCCCTAAGCGCCCGCGCCGCCTCAACTCCATCGTCGCTCGCCGAGGTCGAGGCCCTGGTCAAGGGCATCCGCGCCGACCTCACAGGCCTGAGCGCCGGCGCCTCCGCTCTCGCCGGCACGCGCTCGCGGCTCGACGGCATCCTCGGCTCCATCGCCAAGATCGCCGACGCCCCCGACGCCGACGCGGTCAAGCGCCTCGCCGACCCGGCGACCGACGCCTTCAACTTCAGCCTGACCTACCTGGCGCCGCAGATCGCGTCCGCCCGGGTGCGCTCGTACAAACTCAGCGTCGCCGAAGGACGCGACGTGAACGCGACCGTTACGCAGTCGGCCCAGACCGCGGCGCTGCGGCTCTCCTTCGCCGCTCCGAACCTCCAACTCGGCGGGACCAACGGCACGTTCGTCTTCGAAGTCCAGGGCGCCCGCGGCAGCGTCCAACTCTCCTTCTCCTCCGGAACCTCGATCGCCAACATCGCCGTGACGGTGAACTTCTTCACCCAGAGCACGGGCGTCCACGCCACCCTGTCGGGCGGCGGCGTCCGTCTCGACTCCGTCGGCTACGGCTCCGACGAGTTCGTCCGCGTGCGCGTCGTCAACCCGTCGAGCATCAAGGGCGGCGGCATCTACCAGTACCAGGCCGACAACGCCAACGCGGTGAATCCCAAGAACGGCACTTCCTACAGCGCCGCGATCAACGGCGTCACCGACCACGGGCAGGACATCGCCGGGACTATCGACGGCATCACCGGCGTCGGGCGGGGGCTCACCCTGAGCATCCCGAAGGACTCGATCGACGTCGACTTCACCTTCACCGCCGCCGGGGCCCAGCGGCTCGCGTCGTTCCGGGCGTTCCACCTCCTCCGCATCTCCTGACAGCATTGCAGGCCGACCCGCCCGTGACCGAAGCGGGAACCCAACCCGGCGTCGCGCCCTCCCGCTACCCTCGTGCCGATGCCCCCGAACGATCGGCCCATCGTCACGCGCTTCGCGCCCAGCCCCACCGGGCACCTGCACATCGGAGGCGCCCGCACCGCGCTCTTCTGCTGGGCCTTCGCGCGCCGGCACGGCGGCGCCTTCATGATCCGCATCGAGGACACCGACCAGGCGCGGAGCAGCGAGGCCTCGGCCCGAGGAATCCTCGCCGACCTCGCCTGGCTCGGCATCGACTGGGACGAAGGCCCGACGCTCGCCGAGCACGACCGCGCGCCCGGAGGCGCACCCCTCAAGCCCGGCGTCATCGGGGGCGACCCCCGCGGCGTCGCGCCCTTCTTCCAGTCCCAGCGCCTGCCCATCTACAACGGTCTGCTCGACCGGCTCATCGAGAGCGGGCACGCCTACGCCGCCTTCGAGACCACCGCCGACCTCGAGGCCAAGCGCAAGGCCGCGGCCGCCGCGGGGAAGCAGTACCGCTACGATCGCGCCGCGCTCGACATCCCCAAGCCCGAGCGCGACGCCCGCGCCAGGGCCGGCGAGCCGCACGTCGTCCGCTTCCGCACGCCCGATGAGCCGGTCGTCGTGCACGACATCGTGCTCGGCGAGGTGAGGGTCGGCCCGGAGGAACTCGACGATTTCGTCCTCCGCAAGGCCGACGGCTTCCCGACGTACCACTTCGGCGTCGTCGCCGACGACCAGACCATGGGCGTGACCCACGTGCTGCGCGGGCAGGAGCATCTCTACAACACGCCCAAGCACGTGTCCCTGCAGCGCGCCCTGGGCTTCCGCACGCCCGTCTACGCCCACATGCCCCTGATCTTCAACGAGCAGGGCACAAAGATGAGCAAGCGCGAGCGCGACCAGACGGCGCGCAGGTGGTGCGCCGAGAAGGGCCTCGCCCACGCCCCCGACCCGGTCCGCGGCACGCCCGGGCTCGACGACGCCGCCTTCTCCGCCTGGCTCAAGGACAAGGCCAAGCAACTGGAGACGCACGCCCTGGAGCGCCTCGCCTCCGAGGTCGGCCTCTCTCTCCCCGAGGTCAGCGTCGACGACTTCCGCCGCGCCGGCTTCCTGCCCGAGGTCATCACCAACTTCATCGCCCTGCTCGGCTGGTCGCCCCCGGCCGAGGCCGGCGAGAACGTCGAGAAGTTCGACCTGCCGTTCCTCGCGAAGTGGTTCGAACTGGAGCGCATCGGCAAGACCAACGCCCGGTTCGACCGCAAGAAACTCCTCGCCTTCAACACCGACGCGATGGGGGGGATGAGCGACGCGGAGTTCGCGCGCCGCTGGCGCCCCTGGTGCCAGACCGACGCCCCGCGCCTCGCGGCGCTCCCTCCGGAGCAGTTCGACGCCCTCGCCGCCGCGGTGCGCCCGCGCAGCAAGACCCTGCGCGAGGCGGCCCAGAGCGGCGGCTTCCTGTTCCTCGATGACGCCGCCATCGCCTACGACCCCAAGGCGGTCGAGAAGAACCTCAAGGCCGACGCCGGCGAGGGCCTGCGGGCGCTGCGATCGATCCGCGAGGGCCTCGCGTCACTGCCCTCGTTCGAGCCCGCGGCCATCCACGCGCTGATCGAGCAGACCGCTTCGGCGATGGGCGTGGGCCTGGGCAAGGTCGCCCAGCCGCTGCGCGTGGCGCTGACCGGGACGACGGTCAGCCCCCCGATCGACGCGACCGCTGCGCTGCTCGGGCGCGAGCGGACGCTGGCCCGCATCGACGCGTGCCTTGCCGCCAACGGCTGAGCCTCCGACTCACCGACGCATCACGGGAAGAAGCACGACGTGCCGAACCCGCCCAGCACGATGTTGAGATCGGCGAAGGTCACTTCGCCGTCTCCGTTGACATCCCCGGGCAGGAGCGAGCCGGTCTGCCCGAATGAGCCCAGCACGATGTTCAGATCGTTGAAGTCGATGAACAGGTCGTTGTTGGAGTCGCCCGGGCAGGCGCCGAGCGTGCCGCCGGGCGTGAGATTCTGGGCGTAGACATCGCCGGCCGCGTCGATGCGGGTGTCACCCTCCCAGCCGACGCGGACTTCGCCGTTGGCCGTCGGCGCGAGCCGCAGGCGGAATCGCGAGCCCGCCGAGGGGCTCAACTGCCGCCTCTGGCCGGGCCACAGCGGCGTTCCGTTCGCTTGGATCCGCGAGCCCCAGACCGTCGTGTCGTTCGTGCCGAACGCGGTGGTCGAGTACACCAGCATCGCGTGCTGGGAGAGCGTCCGCGAGGCCAGCGGCGCCGAGACCGCCGCGGCGCCGAGCGGCACGATCGCCACGCCGTCCGCGTCGAACCGCGATCCCGATGCGTTGACGCGCTGGAAGAACAGCCCGGTCTGCGACTGCGTCGAGTTGGTCTCACGAACGAAGATCGTCGTCTCCCCCGTGATCGGCTCGTACGTCAGCGCCGGATCGAGCGTCAGGTTGCCCGCGGTGGTGATCACCTGCAGCCCATTCGCCGGCCACTGCACGGTCCCCGCGGCGCTCACGCGCTGCGCGAACGCGAGCAGCGCCGTGGTGTGCCACGCGAACACCGCGCCCCCCGAGCCGTCAGGAACAAGCCGCGGACGGTGCGCGATGGGGACCAGGTTCGTCGAGAGCACGATCGGCGACCCGCCGTTCCACAGGCCCGCGCCGCCGGCGCTGAACTTCTGGCAGAACACCTGGCGCGGGCTGCTGAACGTCCGCGTGTCGCGCACCCACACCGCGATGAACGAGCCGCTCTCGGCCGGCGTGATCTCGACAAACCCGGGGGCCTCTGTCCCATCCCCCGCGATCACCACGCCGTCGGCGCCGAGCTGCTTGTTGCCGGCGGCGTCGAGCCGCTGCAGCACCAGCCCGGGAGCCGCCCCGCCGCTCTGCACCAGCCGCGAGTACACCACCGCGAAGTCGCCCGTCGACAGCCGCGCGATGCGGGGGTCGGCGTCGAAGTTGGTGTTGTCCGAGATGGTGACCCCGTTCGCGCCCCAGAGCAGCGCGCCGTTCGCGCCGATCCGGTATGCGTACACATCGAGGTCCCCCCCGGCGCGGATGTCGGTGAACGCCGCAACGCACCCCCCGGCCCCGTCGGAGTTCAGGTCCCAGTCGATCAGCGAGGTGTTCTGCGGGTTGGTGCTGACCAGCAGCCCGTTGTGCGCGAAGGTCTCGTCGCCGAAGAAGTCGACCTTCTGCACCCTGACGGCGTACGAGCCGCCGGAGTTGTCGAACCACCCGAACCAGCACCCCCCGTCCGACGCCGCCGCCATCTTCAGCACCGCCTGATCGCCAGGCCGATCGGCGATGGCCAGGTTCACCCCGGGCAGGAACGGCCACGAGGCGAGGGCGGCGGGGCAGGCGAGCAGGGCCGGAACGAGGGCGGCAAGGCTGGGGCGCATGCGTTTCTCCTGGCGCGTTGGAGTCGGTCGAGAACCACTCCCTGTACCGCGCGGCTCCGCCGGAACCAAGAGAAATCCCGCCGCTATCCGCGCAAAGCCGGGTCAGCCCTCGACCGAACCCCCGGAGGCCCGCTCGAGCAGCGTCTGGCGCATGAAGTACGCGAATGCGCCCATGGAGGCGGGCGACGTCGTGTCAGCATCCCCCGGAGGCACGCGCTGGGTGTACGACCCGTCCGGGTTCATGTCCCACGCATCGCGCTGGTCCGCGAGCATCGCGCTGAGCACGTCCCAGAGCCGCCGGCGGAGCGCCCGGTCGCCGATGGGCGTCGCCGCCTCGACGCGGTAGTCGAGGTTCCTGTGCATCCAGTCGGCCGAGCCGATGTACCACTCGCCCTCGGCCGGCTCGTCGCGCCCCGCCGCGAAATAGAACAGCCGCGAGTGCTCGAGGAACCGCCCGATCACCGAGATCACGCGGATGTTCTCCGACATCCCAGGCACGCCCGGGCGCAGGCAGCAGAACCCCCGCACGATCAGGTCAATCCTCACGCCGGCGCGCGAGGCCTCGTAGAGTTTCTCGATCATCGCGTCGTCCTCCAGCGCGTTCATCTTCGCGACGATCCGCGCCGGGAGGCCCTTGCGGGCGCTCGCCATCTCCGCGTCGATCAGCCCGAGGAACTGCTGCTTCATCGCCACCGGCGCGACCAGCAGCCGCTCGTAGTCGCGCTTGCGCGACCGGCCGGTCAGGTAGTTGAAGAGCTCGACCACGTCCCCGGTGATCTTCGGGTCGCACGTCATCAGCCCGAGATCGGTATACAGCTGCGCCGTGATCGAGTTGTAATTGCCGGTTCCGATGTGGGCGTAGGTGCGCAGCCCGCCCGGCGCGTCGGCCTCGCGGCGCACCACCAGCGCGATCTTCGTGTGCGTCTTGAGCCCCACCACGCCGTACGCCACGTGCACGCCGGCCTTCTCCAGCTGCTGGGCCCGCTGCACGTTCGCCATCTCCTCGAACCGCGCCCGCAACTCCACCAGGCACGCCACCTGCTTCCCCGACTCCGCGGCACGGGCCAGTTCGGGGATGAACGGCGAGTCCGCGCTGGTCCGGTAGATCGTCTGCTTGATCGCTACCACCTTGGGGTCCCGCGCCGCCGAGCGGATGAACCGCTCCACCGACGCCGCGAAGCTCTCGTAGGGGTGGTGCACCAGCAGGTCGCCGCGGCGGATCACCTGGAAGATGTCCGCGTCCTCGTCCGCCAGCCGCGCCGGCGCCACCGGCGTCCACGCGGAGTACGCCAGGTCCGGCATCTTGAGCGAGCCGATCGCGAACAGGTCGCCGTACTCCAGAGGGCCTCCCCGGTGGTACACGTCCTCGGCATCGAGCTCAAGCTCGTCGCACACGAAGTCCAGCAGCCGCTTGGGCGCATCCGGCGAGACCTCCAGACGCACCACCTGCGCGAACCGCCGCGCCTTGAGCGCCTCCTCCACCGTCTCTAGCAGGTCGTCGCTGTCCTCGTCGGGCTCGATCTCGCTGTTCCGCGTCACCCGGAACGGCATCACGCTCTCGATCCGCATCCCGGGGAACAGGTCGTCCAGGTTGTGCCGGATCACCTCCTCGATGTTCACCAGCCGCAGCGCCTGCCCCGGCATCGGGGGCTTCAGCGCCGCGCCCGGCTCGTCCGCCCGCACCCACCTCGGGTGCATCTCCGGCACCTTCACCCGCGCGAACAGCCGCTCCTCCGGCTGCTCCGGGGGCGACAGCATCACGCCCAGCGATTCCGAGAGATTCGAGATGAAGGGGAAGCGGTGCCCGGGATCAACCGCCAGGGGCGTCAGGATCGGGAACACGCTGTGCCGGTACCAGCGCTCCACCCGCGCCTGCTCGTCGGGCTTCAGTTCCGCCCAGCGGAGCAGACGGATGCCCTTGTCGGCCAGCGCACCCCTGATGTCGCTGTCGAAGCACTCGGCCTGCTCGGCCTGCAACTCACGGATGAAACGCCGCACCGCCGCCAGGTGCTCCGCCGCGGTCATCCCCCACAACTCGCGCCGCCGCAACCCCGTGGCGGCGTCGCGCCGCAGCAGCGCGATGCGCTTCATGAAGAACTCGTCCAGATTCGACGCGAAGATCGCCAGGAACTTCACCCTCACCAGCAGGGGCGTCCGCGCGTCCGTCGCCAGGCGCAGCACGCGCCGGTTGAACTCCAGCCACGACAGATCGCGGTTGAGCAGCCTCGGGCCATCCGCCGCCGACGCTCCGGCGCCGCTCCGTCGGGCCTCCGCGCCCGGCGGCAGGTCCTCGCCCGCGCTCCTCCCGCCGCCAGCCGTGACCGCCGCATCGCCGTTCACCTGAGTCATCGCTCGCCTCCGTTGGTCCCCGCTCTCGGCCGGAATGTCGCCGCGCACCCGGGCGCCTCGGTCACCCGGACCGAGACCACGCGCAGCCCGCGCTCCGCGCCGCCGGCCGCGCTCAGCCCGTCCCGCACGCCCTCCCCGATCCGCTCGGCGATCCGCTCCGCCGAGGGGTTGACCCGATCAAACGGCGCGACGGCGTTCAGGTCCGCGTCACGCATCGGCGCCAGCACGCGCCCCAGCAGCGCCTCGAGCGCGTGAAAATCGCACACCAGGCCGTCGCCATCCAGCCGGTCCGCGCCCGCCGTCACCGTGACACGGAAGTTGTGGCCGTGCACCGCCTCGCGCCGGCCCGCGATCACCAGCGCGTGCGCCGCGCAGAACTCGGCCTCGATGCTGATCTCGTGCATTCGCGCCCATCCCTTCCAGCCGAGCCGCAAGTGTAGATGCCCCCGCGGGACGGGCTGTGTTCGGGCCGCCCTCGAAGGATTCCGAGGGTGACTTTCTCGGCCTTCCGGCCCGAGAACTGAACCCGCGCTCGCCGTGCGCCGATGCTCCCTCCCGGGGCCCCATGACCCGACTCGATACATCCTCGCTCTTCCCGGGTCAGCAACTGTCCCGCGCGGTGTACTCCGCCCCCGGCGCGAAGATCATGCCCCGGGGCGCGGTCCTCACCCGCGAATCCATCGCCGCCCTCCGCGCCTTCACCGGCGATCTCTTCTTCGGCTTCCCCACCGCGGCCCGCGCCCCGGCGATCGCGGCTCAGCCCGGGCCCTCGCCCGTTCCCCCCGCCGCGGAAGCCCCGGCGCCCGTCCCCGAGGCCGGCAACTCCCGCGACTGGCTCATCCGCCTCAAGCACGCCGAGGAGATCGCCGGCGACCGCGCCGTTCGCTGGGCCGAGATGCCCCTGCGCATCCCCCGGGAGACCGACCCCTGGCTCGACCGCTCCGACGCGGCGCGTTCCCGAGGCGCGCTCGATCCCTCGGCGTCCCCGGACGCGCTGGCGCGCCTGCGCGCCGAACACGTCGCGCAGGCACGGCATGCGCTGGTCCGCCTCGCAACCGGCCGCGACCGCACCGTCGCCGCCGCCCAAACCATCGTCGCCGCGCAGATGGACGTCATGCTCGCGTGCCCCGGACGCTTCGCCGGGATCGCCCTGGGCGCCGCACGCGACCCCGATTACCTCCCCGACCAGGCGGTCTCCACCGCGGCGCTCTCGATCGCGATCGCCGCGCACCTCGGATGGCCCGAGGCCGACGTCCGGCGCGCCGGCCTCGCCGGCCTCCTCTGCGACTTGGGCATGCTCCGCGTTCCAGAGGCCGTCCGCGCCGGCGACGCGCCGCTCGGCGAGTTCGAGATCAACCGCGTCCGCCGGCACACCGCGCTCACCGTCGCCATGCTCTCCGCCTGCGCCGACGCCGACGAACTCGTCCTCCACGCCTGCTACCAGCACCACGAGCGAGAGGACGGCTCGGGCTACCCGACCGGCGCCCGGGGAGCGCGCATCGGCGACCTCGCCCGAGTTGTCGCCGTCGCCGACTCGTTCTCCGCCGCCGTTGCCCCCAGGCCCTACCGGCTCTTCGTCAAGCGCCCCTACGAGGCCATGACCGAGATGATCCGGCTCGCGTCCTCGGGCAAACTCGACCGATCGACGGTCCGCGCCCTCGTCGGCGCCGCGGGCCTCTTTCCGGTCGGCTCGTGGGTGCGCCTGAGCACCAACGACAAGGGCCTCGTGCTCGCCGCCAACCCGGCGCAGCCGAGCCGCCCGATCGTGTTCGTCCCCGCCAGGCCCGAATGGTCGCCGGTGGCCGAACTCGGCCCCGGCATGACCGTCGACCTCGCCGAATGCGAGCCTTGGGAGGCGAGCATCGTGCAGCCGCTCGACGCGCCCGCCCCGGCGCCTCGCGCCGCCGCGTGAGGCCCCGCCAACCCGCTATCCTTCGCCTCGCGATCCGCGTCACGACCGAGGTTCGAGGGAAGATCAGTGAACACACACGCCGACGAAGCGCCCCTGATGCTGTCGGTCAGCGGCCTGCGCGGGATCACCGGCAAGAGCCTCACCGAGGCCGTCGCCGGACGCTTCGCCGCCGCCTTCGCCGCCCACCTCCGCGAGCGCCGGGGCGCGCCCGTTCCCGCCATCGTCTTCGGGCGCGACGGCCGCGCCGGCGGCATTCCGTACGCCCGCGCCGCGATCGAGTCGTTGCTCGCGAGCGGCTGCCGCGTCATCGACCTCGGCGTCGCCATGACGCCCACCGTCGGCGTCGTTGCCGACCACCTCCGGGCAACCGCCGGCCTGATCCTCACCGCCAGCCACAACCCCGCCGAGTGGAACGGGCTCAAGTGCCTCGTCACCTCGCCCACACCCCGCGGGGACATGGCCCACGCCCCGGACGCCGCCGAAGCCGCGCAGATCATCGCCCGATTCCGAGCAACGCCCGACGCCCCCGCCTACCGCGAGCGCGCGGGCCCCGAATCGTTCAAGGGCGCCGCAAGGCTGCACGCCGAGAGGGCCATCGCGGCCATCGGACCCCACGCCGTCGAGGCCGTCCGCGCGCGGCGCTTCCGCGTCGTCGTCGACTCCGTCAACTGCTCCGGCGCCGAAGGGGCACGCGCGCTCCTCGAAGCCCTCCACTGCGACCTCACCCACCTCGGCGCCGATCCCGGCGGCATCTTCCCGCACCCGCCGGAGCCGACCCGCGAGAACCTCGCCGCCATGTCCGAGATCGTCACCCGCGAGCACTGCGACGTCGGCTTCGCCCAGGACCCCGACGCGGACCGGCTCGCGATCCTCGACGAGCGCGGCGCCTACATCGGCGAGGAATACACCCTCGTCTTCGCCGCCATGGCCGCCGGCGCCGAAGGCGACGCGTTCGCGGCCAACCTCTCCACCAGCCGCATGCTCGACGACGTCGCCGCCCGACTCCGAGGCTCCGTCGCACGCACCCCTGTCGGCGAGGCCAACGTCGTCGCCGGCATGCTCGCGCGGCGCTGCTCGATCGGAGGCGAGGGCAACGGCGGCGTCATCTGGCCCAAGGTCACCCTCATCCGCGACAGCCTCTCCGCCATGGCCCTCACCCTCGCCCTCATGGCCCGCGAGCGCGCCACGGTCTCCGCGCTGGCCGCGTCCACGCCCGCGTACGTGATCGAGAAGCGCAAGGCCCCCATCAAGCCCGGCCTCGCCGACAAGGCTTCCAGGGCCATCGCCGCCGCACACCAGCGGCACGCCGTCGACACGCAGGACGGCGTCCGCGTCGACTTCGCCGCCACCGCCTCCGAAGGCGCGGCATGGCTCCACGTCCGCGCCAGCAACACCGAGCCCATCATGCGCCTCATCGCCGAGGCGCCCACCGCCGCCCGCGCCCGCCACATCCTCGATGACGCCGCCGAAATCCTCGCGAACGCCTGAGCATCGCTAGCGGCAACCGCCGCCATAAAACGACAGCACAAGGTTCAGATCGCTCAGGTTCACCACCCCGTCGCGGTTCAGGTCCCCGGCGCCGCAGGGCTGGCTCAGACCGAACCGGCCGAGCACCAGCGCGAGGTCGGCAAAGTCCACCACCCCGTCGCCGTTCGCGTCGCCTCGGCACGGGAACGCGCCAAGCCGAACTGTCGCCAGAGGGTCGCCCACCGGCGTCCACTGCCAACTCAGCACGGGCAGCGCCGTGTACGCGGCCTCCGCGAACGTCATGCCCCCGATCAGCAGGTTCTTCGCCAGCAACTCCGTTCGCGGCACGGAGAACGTGAACGGCTCCGTCACGCTCCCGATGGTGAACGACCCCCCCGACGAGATGAAATCGAGCACCTGGCCCTGCCCGCCCCGCGCCACCCCGTCGATCATGCTCGTGCCGTTCCACGACTCGTACGACACGAAGAACGCCGCCGGGTGCCACGGGTACCCGGTCGAGACGTACGCGCCGAGCCCCGGGGGCGACCCGCCGCAGCCGCCCAGCGCGTGATTCGTCCCGTACGACCCCACCGCGATGAACGGCCCGCCCGGCGGCAGGTTCGCGTTGGTGAGAAACGCCCCCGTCTGATCGAAGGTCGACCGCACACCGACCCCGAGCAGCGCCGCGTGCGCGTTCGGGAAATCGTCCCGCGGCGGCACGATCACCCCCAGCCCGTCATCATCGAGCGGCGCGCACGACCACCGATCGAACACCGCCCGCACGCCGCACGGATCGAAGCCGTTGATGATCCCCCGCCGGATCAGCGCCGCGACGTTCTCCGCCGCCGTCGCGCCCGCCGTCGGCGCGGCGTCCAGCCTCGTCACCAGGTAGATGTCCCCGGGAGTCAGCCCCGTCACGATGTACCCGCCCGGGCTGGTCAGCACGAACGACCGCGGCGTGCGGACGTTCGCACGGGAGAACTGGTCGATGCCGATCCCCGTCGTCGCCGAGTACGGGTTCGCGACCACCCCGCTGTACCGGTTCGTGAACGTCCCGCCGGCCACAGCCGCCTCCAAGTCCTGCTGCAGCAGCGTCAGCTCACTCTCCACCGACGACCACGTCGAGGAGAGGTCGAACTCCGACACGCCCTGGATCTGGGCGGGAAGACCCCGCGTCGTGACGATCGCGACGATCCGCTCCGCGAGCACGCCGCCCCCGGGCGCCGCCCCGTCGAGGTACGACTTGATCGGGCCGCGAATCCTGCTGAGATACGCCGCGCGGCTCACCACCGCGGGAGAGGCGGTCGTCGCGTCGAACGCCACCGCCGCGTCGTTCAGGTCCAGCTCGCGCACCCCGGGCCTCGCCGCCACGTACGCGTTTCGGATCTCCTGGCTCTGCGCGCTCCGCGAGTTCCACACCAGCAGAACCTGGCTCGGAAGAAGCGCCGCCGTCGACGTCCCGGAACCGGCAACCGTCGCCGCGGTGATAAGACAAGCCGTCGTGGCGTTGCTGCGCATCTATTCTCCGGGCCAAGAGGAACCGACCCGCAGCATAGACCAAGGCACAACCCTTTCTCTCATCCCCGATGGCCCATAACAACGTGATCACCCCGGAGCATTCCGGCGGCATCCTCCTCCGCGTCAAGGCGGTTCCCGGGGCGAGCGGCAACGCGATCGCGGGATTGCTCGGCGATCGGCTCAAGATCCGCGTCTCCGAGCCCGCGGAAGACGGCAGGGCCAACGCCGCCGTCTGCGCCCTCCTCGCCGCCGCGCTCGGCGTTCCCGAGCGCAGTGTCAAGATCGCGCAAGGACTCTCCCACCCCGAAAAAACCGCGCGCATCGCCGGCATCAGCGCCGCCGATGCCGCGAGCAGACTCGGCCTGCCGCTCTGATCACGCGGGCTTGGGCATCAGCCCCGACGCCGGGGGCGCCTCCGGACCCTCGCCGCGCGACGGCGCCGGCTTCTCGAGCGAACGCCTCCGCCGCGCCTCGGCGGCCAGCAGGTCGCTCACGGTTGGCCTGCTCAGTTCCTCGCCCCGGATCAGCCTGTGCACGTCGTCCGCCGACAGCGTCTCGTGCTTGAGGAGCGCCTCGGCGATCCGCGCCACCGCCTCCCAGTGCTCCGCGAGCATGCGCTCCGCGTCGTGGTACGCCTCGTCGGCGAAACGCTTGATCTCCTGATCGATGATCCCCGCCGTCTCGTCGGAATACTCCTTCTCCCCGACGAACGTCTCGCGCGTGTCCATCCCCGCGTAGCGAACGAAGCCCAGCCGATCGCTCATGCCCCACTCCAGCACCGCGGCGCGGGCCAGCGTCGTCAACTGCTGGATGTCCATCGCCGCGCCGCTCGACACGTCCCCGGTCTTCCGCAGCTCCGCGATGCGCCCCCCGCACACCACCCGCATCGTCGCCTTCATCCACTTCAGCCCGTACCCGAAACGGTCCTTCTCCGGCAGCGAGAACGTCGCCCCCAGCGACTGGCCCCGAGGCAGGATCGTCACCTTGTGCAGCGGGTCCGCGCCGGGGACCAGCGCCTGCAGCACCGCATGGCCAGCCTCGTGGTACGCCGTCGCCGTCCGCTCCTCCTCTTCGGCGTTGCGGCTCTTGCGGCTGCGGCCGTACTTGACCTTGTCGCGCGCCTCCTCGAGGTCGGCGTGCTCGATGAAATCCTTGTCCTGCATCGTCGCCGCGATCGCCGCCTCGTTGATGATCGCCGCCAGGTCCGCCCCGCTGAACATCGGCGTCGCCTTCGCGATCCGCTCCAGGTTCACGTCCGGCCCCAGCTTCACCTTCTTCGAATGCACCCGCAGGATCTCCAGCCGCCCCTTCACGTCCGGCATCGGGACCACCACCTGGCGGTCGAACCGCCCGGGACGCAGCAGCGCCGGGTCCAGCACGTCCGCCCGGTTCGTCGCCGCCACCACGATGATCTGGTCCGACGACTCAAAGCCGTCCATCTCCACCAGGATCGCGTTCAGCGTCTGCTCACGCTCGTCGTGACCGCCCGTCGTGAACCCGCTCCCCCGACGCCGGCCCACCGCGTCCACCTCGTCCAGGAAGATGATGCAGGGCGACGACTCCTTCGCCTGCTTGAACAGGTCGCGCACCCGGCTCGCCCCCACGCCCACGAACATCTCCACGAAGTCCGACCCGGAGATCGAGAAGAAGGGCACCTCCGCCTCCCCCGCGATCGCCTTGGCCAGCAGCGTCTTCCCGCACCCCGGCTCGCCGATCAGCAGCACGCCCCGCGGCACGCGCCCCCCCAGCCTCGTGAACTTCTTCGGGTTGCGCAGGAACTCGATGATCTCCCGCACCTCCTCCTTCGCCTCGTCGATGCCCGCCACGTCGTTCAGCGTGACCCCCGTCGATTCCTTCATGAACACCTTGTGCCGCGACTTGCCGAAGGTCCCCAGCATCCCCCCGCCGCCGGACATGCTCCGCAGGCCGCGCGACAGGATGAACCACAGAACCCCCACCATCAGCACCAGCAGCACCAGCGGGGACAGCAGAACCCGCAGCCACATCGGCCCTGCCCCGACGTCGCGCCCCGCATCGCCGTTCGTCAACTCGATCGTCTTCTGCAGCCAGAACTGCCGCGTGTCCGGCGAGATCGGCCACCGCACCACGCGGGTAGCCTCCCCGGACGCCCCCTCGACCTCCGCGACCACCGCGTTCTCCTGCACCTGGATCGAACTGCGCTTCAGCTCCCCGTTCTTGTACCGCGCCACAAACTCGTTCCACGACTGCAGCTGCGTCGTGTTCGCGTTCACCGTCGAGAACCACAGCGCCAGCAGCGCCACCGTCAGCAGCACCATCGCCCATCCGAACACGCCGCGCCCGAATCGCGGCCCGCCGGGAGGAGGCCCACCCTTCCCCGGACCCTCGCGGCCCGGCTCGGCCTCGCCGCGCAACCTGCGGCCCAGCGTCTGATTATTCTCTTCCTGTTGCCGCGATCCGCGGCTCGGCATCGGCATGGGTCGTCCTTCACGCTCAGGCAGGGCCCCGGGGGGCGGGCCCCACCCGCAACTGTTCGTCCGAAATCAATCCTAGGTTCACCCCCGCCCGCCGGACGCACCAACAAACCACCCGCCCGCCGCTCTCAGAACCCCGACCGCAGCGACGCCACAACCCCGCGCGCCACCTCCTGCACCGCCCCGGATTCGGCCACGTCGATCCGCTCGCCCACCCCCAGCGACGGAACGAACGACCGCACCCCCTTGAAGCCGCGCCGAACCAGCAGGGTCTTCCCCGTCCGGTTGTCCTTCCACTCGTAGTCCACCGTCATCTCGACAGCAACCTCCTCAACCAGCCCGGTCGGGCGGGTGCTGCTCAGCCGCCGCAGGCTCACGTCGGTGATCGTCCCGGTGAGAATCGTCTGGGCCTCACCCGAGCGAAGGGTCCGCCAGGGCGTCGTGCGATGGATCTCCTTCGCGATCGCGTCCGTCAGCTCCGCCTCGAGCCCGTGGTAGAAGGTCACGTTGTCCCACACCGGCGCCGCCACCGTCTGGATGCTCTTGTCGTACCCCCCGCCGGTGAACGCGTACCCGGAGCGAGGGTCAGACGAGCAACCCGACACCGCGCCGATCGCCACGCCGAACACCATCGCCGCCGCCACCCGCCTCACCGCGACGCTCCCTCGGACGGCCCAGGGCCCGCCTCCGGCCCCGGCGGCGTCGACTCGGGCGGCGGGGCCCCCTCCCCCGCGGGCGCCACCGTCGAGAGCCCGAGGATCTGGGCCGCCTTCCGCGCCGCCGTCGACTGGGGGTGCTTCCCGATCAGCCGCCGAAGCGTGTACCGGGCCCCGGCCTGGTCGCCCACCCGGCTGTACCACTCCGCGGCGTCCAGCATCTGCGCCGCCGCCGACTCATCCAGCCGCGCGATCATCGCCGTGTCCAGACCCTGCTTCTCCGCCTCCGCCGGGTACTGCATCTCAAAGGTCTTGATCTGCTCCTTCGCGTCGATCAGGCCCGCGGCGTCGTTCCGCGGCCCCTTGAACCGCGCGATCGTCGCGTAGATGCGCCGCTCCATCGCCCGCAGCCGGTTCGGGCCGTTCGGGAAGTTGATCACGTACAACTCGTACGCCTCCGCCGCCAACTGCATGTCCCGCTCGCGGAAGTAGTAATCCGCCAGCTCGATCGCCGCCCGCTCGGCGAGCGTCGACCCCGGCAGCCGCTCCTGGATCCGGATCAGCATCTCGACCGCGAGATCCCCCGCATCGTCGATGCGCAACCCCAGAAACCGCTTCGGCCAGCCGTTGGCGTACCGAACCGCGATGTCCAGCTCCCGCTCCAGGGCCGTGACGTAGTCCGGCGTGCCCGCGAACTTCTTGATCACCACCTCGTAGTCGAACAGCGCCGCCGTCTCGTACTCCTGCGCGTATAGCGCGTCCCCGCGCAGCCGGTACGCCTCCGGGACCTCGGGCTTCTTCGAACGCTCGTTCGACTCAAGCCAAGCGCCGAGGATCTCCTCCGCCTCCTCGAACCTCTCCTCGGCGATCGCCCTCCGCGCCGACGCGATCACCGCCGCGTCCGAGCCCGGCTCCGGCGCCGCCGTCTGCTTCCACTCCCCCCCGGGTGTGAGCGAATACTGCTCCGGCTGCGCCCACGCCGCATTGCACACGCAGAGCCACGCCAGCACGATCGCGCAACGCTTCACCCACGCACCATACCGCGGCGCCCTCACGAGCGCCGAGGATTCCGCGCCGGCGCCCGCCGGTGCGAAGGCTTGCGGGGCGGGAACGGCCCGCCGATCTCCGGCCGCGCCGACCCCGGATCCGCCGCCCCCGGATCCGCCGACCCCGGATCACCCGCACCCTCCGGCTCCTCTCCCGCTTCCTCGGCCCGCTCTGCCGCGCTCGCTCCCGCTCCGCTTCCCCCCGAACCAGCCAGCGCCGGCGGCTCCTGGGCGCCCCCCTCCGCCGCCCGCGCGAACACCATCCGCCCCGCGCTGGTCTGCAGGGTGCCCGTGACCACGAGGCTCGCCTCGGTCCCGATCAGCCCGCCCCCGTTCTCCACCACCACCAGCGCCCCGTCATCGAGGTAACCCACACCCTGCCCCGGCTGCTCGCCCGGCTTCACCACCCGCACCACGATCGTCTCCCCGCTGATCACCGAGGGACGCAGCGCCGCCGCCAACTCGTGCAGGTTCAGCGCCGCGACCCCGTTCACCGCCGCGACCCGGGCGAGCCCCCCGTCCGTCGTCACGATCATCGACCCCTCTCGCTTCGCCATCTCCACAAGCGACTGATCCACCGACCCTTCGACCACAGCCTGCGCATCATCGATCGACACGTCCGCCGGCGCGCGCTGCAGCCGCGCGAGCAGGTCCAGCCCGCGCCTCCCCCGCGTCCGCTTCGCCTTGTCCTGCGAGTCGGCCAGCGCCTGCAGCTCCTCGATCACGCACCGCGGGACGATCAGGGGCGACTGCACAAAGCCCGCCTTGGCCATGTCCAGCAGCCGACCGTCGATCAGCGCCGACGTGTCCACCAGCATCGGCCTCACCCCCCGGTGCTGCCGCGCAAACTCCACATAGGGGATCACCAGCCGGAAATCGTCCTGCGTCTGCAGCACGATCGACACCGTCAGGTAGCACACCGCGATGCCCACGATGATCTTGATCGTCGTGACCAGGGGGTTCTCCGGAGACTGGTTCACCACCGTCGACACCCGCCGCCCCTGCGCGTCGGTCAGCGTCGTCACCACGTTCCGCCCCGCCAGCGAGAACGAGTCCGCCAGCAGATCGATCAGCCGCGACAGCGCGATCGTCACCAGCAGCCCCGCCAGAAGCCCCAGAAAAACGCCCGACAACGTCGAGATCTTCTTCCGGGGCGTCAGCGCGTCGATCGCGATCACCGCCACCGACAACGCGATCGCAAACGGGATCGCCAGCCACCACGGATCCTGCCCCACCTGCAGGCCCCACAGCGTCGTCACCCCGATCATCAGCGCGACCAGCCCCACCCTCAGGATGCGCAGCAGCGCCCGCCGGCCCGCGGCCTCGGCCTCCAGCGGCGAGATGCGCCGGCGATCGTCCACCATCTCCCGAGTGTACGGACACCGAACCCGGGCGGATCACCCCGGCCCAACGCCACGCCAAGCCCGCCCGTCTTGGAATACGATGAACCCTCCACCCCCGGCGGTCGGCGGCCGGGCCCGGTGCACGGGTGGCCCGTGAACCTGGTCAGGGCCTGACCGCAGCAGCCATAAGCGGCCGTCATCCGGTGCCGCCGGTGTCCTGGTCGCCGACCGCCGGGGCTGGTTCCTCCGCACCCCGTCTCCCCCATGGCCTACACCGCCCTCGCCCGACGCTACCGCAGCCAACGCTTCGACGACGTCGTCGGACAGGAGGCCATCGCGCGCACCCTCCGCAACGCCATCGAACGCAACCGCGTCGCCCACGCCTACCTCTTCACCGGCACCCGCGGCGTCGGCAAGACCACCACCGCCCGCCTCTTCGCCAAGGCCCTGAACTGTCCCGGCGACCAGCCCACCGAGGTCGCCCAGGCCATCATGCAGGGCCGCGATGTCGACGTGATCGAGATCGACGCCGCCTCCAACAACTCCGTCAACGACGCGCGAGACCTCATCGCCAACTCCATCTACGCCCCCATGAGGGGCCCCTACAAGATCTACATCATCGACGAGGTCCACATGCTCTCCACCGCCGCGTTCAACGCCCTCCTCAAGACCATGGAGGAGCCCCCGGCGCACGTCAAATTCATCCTCTGCACCACCGAGACCCACAAGGTCCCCGCCACCATCCAGTCCCGCTGCCAGCGCTTCGACTTCCGCAACATCCCGACCAGGCAGATCGCCGACCACCTCCGTAGCGTCTGCGAGCAGGAGAACGTCAAGGCCGAGCCCGGCGTCCTCACCACCATCGCCCGCCTCGGCCACGGCTCGATGCGCGACGCCCTCTCCCTCCTCGACCGCCTCCTCGCCGCCGGCGACACCACCATCTCCGCCTCCCTCCTCGCCGACCTCCTCGGCGTCGCCGACCGCGACCTCGTCGACGCCATCCTCCGTGCCGCCGGCGAGCAGGACCCCGCCTCCGCCCTCGCCCGCGCCGACGACCTCCTCGCACGAGGCGTCTCCATCGATCAACTCCTCGCCGCACTCGTCGAGCGCCTGCGCGACCTCATGGTCATCCTGGCCTGCGGCGCCGAGACCGCCCTCGTCGAACTCGAGCCCGAGGAGCGCGCCGACGCCGCCTCCCTCGCCTCCCTCTTCGACGCCCCCGCCGCCGTGCACATGATCGCCCTGTGCGAGTCGATCCAGCAGAAGTGCAAGAGCGCCTCCTCCCCCCGCGCCCTGCTCGACGCCATGCTCGTCCGCCTCGCCATGACCGCCCGCCTCGCCGAGGTCGCCGCCATCGCCTCGGGCCGCACCGACGCCCTCCCGAGCGCTCCCGCCACGCCGCAAAAAAAAAGTGACGACCGCGTAGCCCCGGCTTCCCACCCGGCGCCCGCGCAGCACTCCCCAACGCGCCCCGCGGCGCAAGCACCGCCGCAAGCCCCCGAAGTCTGGCGCTTCATCACCGACGCCGCCGGCGCCACCGCCTCCGGCCGCGCCCTCGTCGCCGACCTCCGCCTGGGCTCCATCTCCGACGCCGGCGATGTCCGCCTGCTCGCCGCCCCCGCCCGCGTCGCCTACCTCCAATCCAAGCGCGAGTGGCTCGCCGGCCTCTTCAAGGACATCACCGGACGCCCCGTCCGCGTCGAGATCATCCCCGACGACGCCGCCCCCGCGCCGATCCCCGGGGCCGGGCCCGATCCCATGCAGGCCGCGCGCGCCTCCCCGGCCGTCCGCCGCGCCGAGGAACTGCTCGGCGCCCGCATCGTGCGCTTCGAGCCCGACACCCAGGAATAACCACGCCATGCTCGATCAACTCACGGCCGTCGGCGCTCTCGCCGGCCTCCTCAAAGACCGCGACAAACTCCAGAAGATGGGCGAGCGCATCCAGGCCCGCCTCGAGCAGGTCCGCGCCGCCGGCTCGGCCCAGGGAGGCGCCGTCACCGCCGTCGTCACCGGCCGCATGCGCGTGGTCTCCATCGACCTCGGGGCCCGCGCCGCCCTCGCCTCTCCCGCCGACCGCGCCCTCACCCAGAAGATGATCGCCGACGCAATCAACGACGCCCTCGCCAAGGCCGAACTCCTCGCCAAGGACGCCGCCCTCGAAGAGGCCAAAGCCAACGGCCTGCCCGACCTCCCCGCCCTCAGCGCACTCTCCGGCTTCCTCGGCCGCTGAGATTTCTCCCTCTCCCCTCGCGGGAGAGGGTGGCGGCGCCGCCGCCGGGTGAGGGGGAGGTCACACGGACGTGGGCGCCGTGATACGAGCCACGGGCCCGAACGTCTCCACGACCGCTCTGGCCTCGCTCGCCCGCGCCGCATCTCTCTCATCCCCGCATCGCTTCTCCCCTACGATCTCCCCATGACCGCCGGCCCCAGCAACGGCCGCGCAGCAGGCAGGGCGCCCGCCGACCGCCCCGCGCGCTCGCCGTACCCCGACTCCGTCGAGCGCCTCATCACCCAGTTCGCCCGCCTCCCCGGCATCGGCCGCCGCTCCGCCGAGCGCCTCGCCTTCTGGGTCCTCAAGTCCCCAAGCGATGACGCCGCCGCCCTCGCCGACGCCATCGCCGGCGTCAAGCGCTCCATCCGTCACTGCTCCATCTGCTTCAACCTCACCGAAGCCGACCCCTGCTCCATCTGCGCCGACCCCCGCCGCGACCGCTCCCTCGTCCTCGTCGTCGAACAACCCAAAGACCTCCTCGCCCTCGAGCAGACCGCCATGCACCGCGGCGTCTACCACGTCCTCCTCGGCCGCCTCAGCCCTCTCGAAGGCATCGACGAGGACGACCTCACCATCGCCCCGCTCCTCGCCCGCGCCGACAACCCATCACGCAACTCCGGCGCGCAACCGGTGAAGGAAGTCATCCTCGGCCTCAACCCCAATCTCGAAGGCGACGGCACCGCCCTCCACCTCGCCGAACTCCTCCACGCCCGCAACCTCCGCGTCACCCGCCTCGCCCGAGGCCTCCCCACCGGTGGCCAACTCGAATACGCCTCCAAGGCCGTCCTCGCCGACGCCATCGCCGGCCGACAACCGATGGACTAGCCATCAGCGCAACACCACCGGGTGGCATGCCCGGTCTCCGCCGGGCATGCGCCTTCCGCTCCCTCACGATCGCAACTCGCATCCGCCCCGAAATCGCGTGCGTGCTCGCGAGCGGAGACCGATACATCCGAAGGCCGTAAGCCTGCTTCGATCAGGTCGCGTGCACCCTCCGCGGCAGGCGTGGCAAGGAGGTGTCGGATGGCGTGGAACAGAGGAATCCCCGGGAGTCTCGTCGCCGCGTCCGCGATCGCGATGATGTCGGCCGCGTCGAGCGCCCAGGGCGTGCCGCCGAACTACTCGTGGAACTGGGTGACCATCGGCGCCCCAGGCAACCGGGGGACGCTGCCTTCCGAGATGGGCAACCTTCCCGAACTGGCTGGTGTCGGTGCGGTCGCCCAGACCTTCCGCATGGCCACCACGCCGGTCACCACCAGCCATTGGTGGGAGTTCATGCAGGAATACAAGTATTTCATCGCCCCGGAGAACGCGTGGGACGGTGGGTTCCGAGGCACGCTGTTCCCCGCGGGCTTCGACGCCAACGGCGTGCCGCAGTACTACGCGCCGGCGCCCGCTTCGCTCAATGTTGCCAACTCGGCCGGCTGGCGCTACATGGCCCGCTTCGTCAACTGGCTGAACAACGGCAAGCCCGACCACACCCGCGCCACCGCCGCCGACTTCGAGCGCGGCGTCTACGACACCTCGACCTTCGGCGTCGATGCGAACGGCAACTTTACCGACATCACCCGGCCCGCCGCGGGCGCGAAGTTCTGGATCCCCAACCTCGATCAGTTCATCAAGGCCGCGTACTACGACCCGAACAAGTACGGTCCCGGGCGGGAGGGGTACTGGTTCCACCCCGGAGGGCAGGACACGCCGCTGACGCCCGGACTTCCCGGGCAGCCGGGGGCGCAGACCGCCTACGGGGCGAACATCAACCTCCTCGGTCGCTACCCCAACGTCGGCTCGTACCCCAATGTCTCGGCGCCGTGGGGGATGCTGGACGCGTCTGGAGGCGGGGTGGAACTCCTCCCAGGCTCGCTGGGCAATGGGGTCTTTGTGAAGGGAACGCCGCCTGGAGGATTCTGGCTGCCCTCGTTCGATCAGATCGACGAGATCAATCGAGGAGATCTTGGATTTGCAGGAATGAGTTTTCGGCTCGCAAGCGCCGTGCCGTCACCACCGGTCGTGCTGCTCGTCGCGGTATACGGAGGAAGTCTCATCTCTCAGAGGAGGCGTTCGTGACGCGTCCGCTCCGTGCGAGACGAAGGTCGCCAACCGCAACCTCTCTGTGCCGCTGAGCGACAACTGGGCCGTGGCGGAGCACCCGCTTCCCTGAAGCCAATCCTCCATCCCCGCGACAGCGCCAAGCCGTCACGCCGACCGATCCCCTCGCCCCGCCCGACGCGGGGCTTTTTCATCCCTCCTTCCCTACCATTCCGCGATGCCCGAAGGCGCCTGCAACAGCCGTGCCAATCGATCCGGCCGCATCACGGCCGTGCGATCCTCGACCAGACCCGCGCCGATGGAGTGATCGAACCCGCCATGCGCTTCGACACCTCCCAGCAGATGCGCCTCAGCCAGCAGATGAAACTGGCGCCGCGGATGATCCAGTCCATGGAAATCCTCCAGATGGCCATGCCGGCCCTGGAAGAGCGCATCGAGCAGGAACTCGAGAACAACGTCACCCTCGAGACCTTCGAGCCCGACGCCTCCCCGGAAGAGGCCCGCGAGGAGATCGCCGAGAGCCGCCTCGACGACTCCACCGACCGCAAGCCGATGAGCGTCGACGAGAAGAACGCCTCCGAAGATTTCGCCCGCCTCGACTCCATGGAGGAGTCCTACAGCGAGGCCTTCGACAACCAATACGAGGCCCGCCCCAGCCGCGCCGACGACTTCGCCGACTCCGCCCCCTCCTCCCGTGCCGCCGGCGATCGCGACCCCAAGCAGGACGCGATGGCCAACGCCCCGGGCCGCGCCGCCTCGCTCACCGAGCAACTCCTCGAACAATGGTCCCTCGCCGACCTTGATGAGCGCACCCGCGCCCTCGGCCGCCTCATCATCGAGCACATCGAGGACGACGGCCTCCTCCGCACCCCCCTCGCCGTCATCGCCGACCGCGCACCCCAGAACATCCCCGACGGCCCCCACGGCGCCCCCTCGGGCCGCCCGACCCCCGACGAGTTCGAGCGCGCCCTCAAGGCCATCCACCTCTTCCTCGAGCCCGTCGGCATCGGCGCCCGCGACGTGCGCGAGTGCCTGCTCCTCCAACTCGACGCACTCGCCGACGAGGGCGCGCTCGAGCACGAGCCCGCCGTCCGCACCCTCATCGACAACCACCTCGACGACCTCATCAACAACCGCCTGCCCAGGGTCGCCGCCGACTCCGGCCTCTCGATCGACGAGATCAACGCCGCCGTCAAGGAGATGGCCCGCCTCAGCGTCGCCCCCGGGAAGCAACTCTCCACCGAGTCCCCCGCCCCCATCGTGCCCGACGCCGTGGTCGAGTACGACGACGAGCACGACCGCTACACCGCCTACATCACCGACGGCCGACTCCCCAACCTCCGCATCAGCCGCGAGTACGCCGAGATGGTCCGCCAGCGCGAGACCCCCAAGCCCACCCGCGAGTTCATCAAGACCAACCTCGCCAACGCCCAGTGGCTCATCGAGGCCCTCCAGCAGCGCCGACGAACCCTCCAGCGCGTCCTCAACATCGTCGTCGACGCCCAGCGCGAGTTCTTCGACCAGGGCCCCCAGGCCCTCAAGCCCCTCCCCATGACCCAGGTCGCCGAGCAGATGGGCGTCCACGTCGCCACCGTCTCCCGTGCCGTCGCCGACAAGCACCTCCTCACGCCCCGCGGCGTCTTCCCCCTCCGCCGCTTCTTCACCGGCGGCACCCAGACCGACTCCGGCGAGGATGTCTCCTGGGAAGCCATCCGCGCCGCCATGAAGGACGTCGTCGACGCCGAAGACAAGCGCAAACCCCTCAGCGACGACGCCATCGTCGACGAACTCAAGAAGCGCGGCATCGAGATCGCGCGCCGCACCGTCGCCAAGTACCGCGCCCAACTCGACATCCCCTCCGCCCGCATGCGCAAGCAGTTCTGACCGAGGGGCCGTCCTTCCCAATTCGCCCCGGCCAACCCCCGGGGCGACCACGGGTTGAGCGCCAGTTTCACAGTTTTTTCCATCTTCCCGCGTGCATTTGCCCCCGAACAATCGGACGATTGTTCTCGGTCATGGGGGCTGGGCCGTCGGCGCCGCTGTGGGCGAAGACGGGCAGAAAAGGGCGCAGAGAGGCGCCGCCCAGCCATCCCGCCCCAATTCGGAGAACGGCCATGAGTTCCCGCCCCCGCACGCTCGCAGCGCTCGCCGCAGGGCTCTGCGCCTCGCTCGCCGCCCACGCCGCCCCGACCACCCCGACCCCGCCGCCCCCGTGCCCGGGCGATTTCTCGAGCGACCGCGTCGTCAACTTCACCGACCTCAACCGCGTCCTCAGCAACTTCGGCACGCTCTACAACTTCGCCGACCTCAACACCGTGCTCTCGAACTTCGGCCGCACCTGCTGGGCCGTCGGCGCCCAACTCTCGAGCGCCGACGTGGTCGTCGTCGCCGGCCAGGCCGTTGCCTTCCAGGCGACCGTCATCAACCAGATGCCCTCCCTCGCCCAGACCGGCAACTACACCATCGCCAAGTCCGCCGGCCCCTCCGCCCTCTTCATCACCCCGGCCAACGGCGGCTGGACCCTCAACGGCGGCCAATCCCTGGTCATCGGAGCGCAGGTCTTCGCCCAGATCCCCAGCGACGCCACCGCGCCCAGCACCGTCACGCTGAACGCCACCGGCCAGGGCGGCGCCGTCGCCGCCGCCGCCGCACGCGTCTGCGTCATCCCCACCGGCGAAACCAACGCCTGGGTCGGATGGGGCGCCGCCGGCAACACCACCTCCGTCGGACGGTGGAACGGCACCCTCACCCCCGCCAACGTCAACTTCACCGGCCGCTCCGTCACCGAGCGCGACCCCGGCGGCGGCGGGCCCGACTCCTGCTGGTTCAACGGCTCCAACTTCGCCGCCTTCACCGCCATCACCGGCGGCACCTGGGCCGTCGGCGCCGCCAACCTCTGGGGCGAAGACAACGTCGGATGGTTCGGCACCGCCGTCACCTACTACCGCGCCCAGATGCGCGTCCCCTGCTCCACCTCCTTCCCCCAGCGCATGGTCATCGATTGCCCCGCCGGCGAGGAGCGCTACCAGACCAACACCCTGGGCTGCGGCATGACCGCCACCCAGGTCTCCAGCACCCGCTCCGGAACCACCCAGAACCGCGTCTGGCCCTGACCCTACCCCCCAATACCCGCAACCCCCGCCCACACCCCACGCATCCAACGCTCAGGAGAGCACCCCGATGAACCGCTCCATCCTTTCCCTTGCCGCCATCGCCCTCGCCGCCGCTTCCGCCGCGGCGCAGCAGGCCAACCCCCAGGCCGAGCCCAACAACGACGACGTCCGCACCCTGAACATCCGCATCAACGACCCCCGCCCCCTCGCCGCCGCCGCGATGGAACTCGAGCAGCGCCACGGCACGCTCATCTCCTACGAAGACCCCGCCTACGCCAACCCCGCCGATCTCAAGAACGTCGGCGCCGAAGTCCGCCGCGGCTTCGAGAACGTCCCCGCCGAGCATGTCCCCGCCCTCTGGATCCCCAAGGGCGGCGCCCTCAACTTCGCCTACCAGGCCAGCCGCGCCACCGGCAAGCCGATCTCCGACGCCGACACCCTCCAGGCGATGCTCGACGCCCACCTCGCCGCGGGCAACGCCGGAGGATTCCGCGCCGTCCGCAGCGGCCCCATGATCCACCTCATCCCCTCCAGCATCACCAACGAGGCCGGAATCAGCGCCCCGGTCGCCCCCGTCCTCGACGCCAACATCACCCTCGCCCGCGTCAGCGGCCCCGCCGTCTCCGGCCTCGAAGCCCTCTGCGACTCCGTCACCAAGGCCACCGGCGTCACCGTCGTCCCCGGCACCTTCCCCGTCAACCTGTTCGCCAAGGCCGCCGTCGACCTCCGCGCCGAGAACGCCAACGCCCGCGAGACCCTCAAGGCCCTCCTCGCGCAACTGCCCGGCAAGTTCTCCTGGCAACTGCTCTACGACCCCGGCCTCAAGTTCTACGCCCTGAACATCCACAGCATCGACTAAGGCCCGCGGCTCCGAATATCTCGCGACCCCGCTCGACCTCCGCGCGCTCACCCGCGCGGGGGTCTTGCGTCATGCGCGCCCGGCCTCCTCCGCGATCCATCCCCACGCCGCACGCACGTGCTCCTCCGCCGTCCACACCCCGCCGATCGCCATCCGCAGCGTGTACCGCCCCGGGCCGCCCCCCGCCGAGGGAAGCACCGTGTGCGAGAGGAACATCCGGCCCGACGCGTTCAGCCGCTCGTGCAGCCGCCTGGTCGCCTCGTCCCCCGCGCGCAGCCGAAAGCACACCAGGCTCAGGCTCCGCTCAGCCCCCATCTCGAACCGCTCATCCCCGCGGACCAGCGACTCGAACACCTCCCCGCACCGCACGTGCGCCCGGATGTGCGCCCGCAGCCCGTCCGCGCCGTAGCGCCGCATCACCCACCACAACTTGAGCGCCCGGAACCTCCGGCCCAGGGGCGCCTGCCAGTCCCGGTAGTCGATCACCGCGCCGCTCTCGCTCGCCGCGTTCCGCAGATACTCCGGCGTGATCGACAGCGCATCGATCAGGTCCCGCCTGTCCGCCACCCACAGCGCCGAACAGTCAAAGTTCGTCAGCAGCCACTTGTGGGGGTTGAAGTTGAACGAGTCCGCCAAGTCCACCCCCGAGAGCAAACCCCGATGCTCCGGGCACACGCACGCCGCACCCGCCCACGCCGCGTCCACGTGCAGCCACATCCCCTCCCGCCGCGCCACCGCGCCGACCTCCGCCACCGGGTCCACCGCCCCCGACGACGTCGTCCCCACCGTCGCGCACACGAAGAACGGCATCAGCCCCGCCGCCCGATCCTCCGCCACCCGACGCGACAGCGCATCGGCCCGCATCCGCAGCCGATCATCCACCTCCACGAGCCGCAGGTTCTCCCGGGGGAGCCCCGCGATGCGGCAATCCTTCGCGATCGACGAATGCGCCTGCGAGGAGCAGTACGCCGTCATCTCTTCCAGCCGGAGCCGGCCTCCTCCTTCGCCTTGCTCTCTCCCACCCCTCTCCCCACGGGAGAGGGAAGGGTGAGGGGCTCCTGCCCCCTCTCCCCTCTCGGGAGAGGGTGGCGGCGCAGCCGCCGGGTGAGGGGACGCAACCCCCACACGCATCGCCCGCTCCCGCGCCGCCACGATGCACACCAGCGCCGCCTCGCTCGCCGTCCCCTGGATCACCCCCGCGCCCACGCCCGTCGACGACGCGAACTTCCCCGGCAGCCCGATCAACTCCCCCAGCCAGTCCATCGCCCTCGTCTCGATCTCCGTGTACGCCGGCGAGGTCGACCACAGCATCCCCTGCCCGTTGAGCCCCGCGCTCACGATCTCCGCCAGGATCGCCGGGCCCGTCGCGTTGCAGGGGAAGTAGCCGTAGAACTGCGGGCTCTGCCAGTTCGTCACCCCCGGCGCAACCACGCGCTCCAGGTCCGCCAGCAGCGCATCCCACCCCTCGCCCCGCTCCGGCCCCCGCTCCGGAAGCATCGCCGCGATCTCCCCCGGCTTCACCCGCGACAGCACCGGCCCCGCCCGGCCTTCGCGGCTCCGCTCCATCCAGTCCGCAACCCAGTCGATCACCCGCCGACCAACCTCGCGGAACTCCTCGGCCGACATGTGCCCGACGCCCCGCTCCATCACGCCCTCCCTCTCAATCCGGCAACGCCTCGACCTCGCGCTCCACACGCTCCACCAGCCGCGACACCACGTCAGCGCCAAATTCGAATCGCAGCCCCGCCGCCGCGAACAACTCTGGCAGGGGCCGGCTCCCGCCCAGCCGCAGCCCAGCCTTGTACCGCTCCACCGCCTCCGCCTCGCCCCGCTCCTTCGACACCAGCCACAGCTGCAGCGCCCCCAGCTGCGCGATGCCGTACTCGATGTAGTAGAACGGCGAGGTGAACAAGTGGGGCTGGCGCTGCCACGCGCTCCCCCGCGCCTCGCCCAGCCCCTCCCAATCGATCCGCCTCCCGAACCGCTCATCCAGCCCCAGCCAGAACGTCCGCCTCTCCTCGCGCGTGTGCCCCACCATCCGGTGCGCCCAGTGCTGGAACGCGTCGACCGTCGCCACCCAGGGCAAGAGCCCCAGCACGCTCTCCATCTGCTCCCGCCGCGCCCGCGCCGCCTCCGCCTCGTCCGCGTAGAACTCGCCCCAGTACGGCATCGTCAGCATCTCCATCGCCATCGACGCCACCTCCGCGAACTCGATCGGCGAGTGCCGGTACCGCACCAGGGGCTCCCCGGCGCACAGCAGCGAATGGAACGCGTGCCCCGCCTCGTGCACCATCGTCCGAACGTCCCGGTGCAGCCCGGCCGCGTTCATGAAGATGAACGGCCTCCGCGAGCGGTCGCGCATGTATTGGTACCCGCCCGGCGCCTTGCCCTTGCGGCTGTCCAGGTCCAGGCACCCCCCCTCGCGCAGCGACTCGAACCGCGCCGCCAACTCCCCGTCCAGACGACGGAATACCCGACCGCACTTCTCGACCAGATCCTCCGCGCTCGCGAACGGCCGCAGCGGCTCGCGGCCCTTCACGTCCACCGACAGATCCCAGGGCCTCAGCCCCCCGACGCCCAGCGCCCGCGCCCGCCGCTCATCCAGCCGCCGCGCCGCCGGCGCCGCCACCCGCTCGCACGCGTCGTGGAACGCCTCGCACTCGCGCACCCCGTAATCGAACCTCCGCTTCTCCCGGAAGGCGTAGTCGCGGAACGACGCGAACCCCGCGTGCTTCGCCACCCTGTCGCGCACGCCCAGGATCTCGTCGTAGAGCCCGTCCAGCGCCTCGCGGTCCCGCAGCCGCCGCTCCGCCGACGCCCGCCACGCGCTCTCCCGCACCGCCCGGTCCGGCGATTCGAGGTACCGCGACATCTGCGCCAGCGTCCGCTCCGCCCCGTCGAACACCACCGTCTGCTCGCCGCTGATCCGGTCGTACCTCTGGCCGAGCAGAGTCAATTCCGTGAACAGCGGCACGTTCGCGTCCCGGTAGATCTCCACCCCGGCCCGCGCATCCCGGTCCAGAACGTGCAGCCGCTCGCCCGCGCCCGCCCCGCCCAGCCGGTCGATCAGCCCGCACTGCTTCACATCCAGCGCCTGGTCGATCGGCCGCAGCCGAGGCGGGATCGTCTCCACGAACCTCGTGTACGCCCCGACCGTCGCCTCGTCGTCCGTGCGGCAGGTCATCGCGATGTACAGGTCCGCCTCGGCCTCCGAGCACGCCGCCTCGAACTCCGAGCGGTCCTCCAGCCACGACCGCAACGCCGAGGCATCCGCGACCTCCCGCTCGGCCAGCCCCCGGGCCAGCGGCGCAACCGCCTCCCAGTCCGTCGCGTCCAGCCCCGCCGGAACGTACCCGCCCTTGCCCTCGATGCTCATCGACCGATCATACGGGGCGCAGAAAAAACGCCCGGCACGCGGGCCGAGCGATCAAGGGCGGTCCGCGGGGCGAGCGCTCAGGGCTCCTCGCTCATCGCTTCGGCAAGGATCTTGTTCACATCCACCTGCTCGCCCGCCTGGATGCGGCGCAGCGCCTCTTCGAGACCCTTGAAGAGCCGGTCGGGCAGACGGTACTCGCGGAGCCCGGGCGAGCGCTGCGCGATCGACCTGAGTTCTCCGAGCACCCGCCGCGCCTGGCCGACCGCCTTGCTGCGCTCCTCGACGTTCTGCAGGTTCTGCACCGCCTTGTTGATCGCCTGCTGCAGGTCGCGGAACAACCGGTTGAGCGTCAGCTCGGACTGGTGCGTCGCCTCCCGGTACTCCGCCTGGTAGTCCGCCGCCGACTTCCCGACCTCCACCCACTCGGCGTCGCCCACCAGCAACTTCGCCAGGTCCGCCTTGGTGTCCGCGACGCCCTTGGCGAACTTGTACCGCATCGCGTCCTGCGAGTTCAGCGTGAGGATGCCCTTCCCGTCCGACACCTTGTACCGCCCGCCCAGGTCGTTCCGCCACCGCACCGCGCCGTCCGCGTCGATGTCGGCCGAGAGCTCCGTCTCCACCTGCATCGCCCGCATCAGCAGCGGGTCGTAGCCGCCGCGCTTGCTGATCTTCTCCATGACGAACAGGATCTCCTCCAGGGAGCGGCCCTCGGCGGCCTTGGCCTGCCGCGCGCCCGTCATGCTGAACATCGTCGCGGCGCCCAGGTTCCCCTTGGGCATGAAGTAGATCTCGTTCGCCGTGATCGCCGTCATCGCCGCCGCGGAGATCGCCGACTGGATCCACGCCACCGTCCGGAACTTGGGCTTCATCTCCTTCTCGATCACGTCCGAGAGCTTCTGCACCTCGTCCGCGATGCCGCCGCCCGAGTTGATCTGCAGCACCACGATGTCCGGGCTCTCCGGCTCCAGCCGCTTGAGCGACTCGCGCAGCGCCCCGGCGCTCATGTAGATCCCCACCATGTCCAGCGGCGGATCGCCCAGCGGGATGAACGCGATCCGCGTCGCGCTCCCCGAAGGCTTGGCGGCGTCCGCCGGCTTCGCCTTCTCCCCCTCGCGGCCGGACGCCGCCGGCGCGCCCTTGTCCGAGGGCTTCGCGTCCGGCTTCCCCGCCGGCGCGGCCTTCTCCGCCTCCCGCTCGATCTTCTCGATCTGCTCGCGGAGCACCAGCTCCACCTTCTCCAGAGAGCCGATCTTCACCACGAGGTAGACAAAGTCCTTCTCCTCGCGCTGGATGCGCCCCTCGAGCACCCGCCCGTCCTTGAGCGTCAGCCGGTCCGCCGCGAAGGACGACGCCCAGCCTCCCAGCAGGGCCATCGCCGCGACCACCACCGCCGCCGCCCGCTTCCACACGCCTTGCTCGGCACGCGCCATCGATCCTGCTCCCGGGCCGGGTCGGCCCTGTATCACCGATGCCACTCAGGGCCTCATCGCTGCTTCTTCTGCCCACGCTCGCGCTTCGAGATCTCCGCGATCTGCTGCTTGATCTGTTCAAGGCTCTCGTCGATCTGGGCCCGCTGCTGGCCCTCCGGATCGAAGACCTCCTCGTACGCGGTGAGGATCGAGCGCATCTCGCGGAGGATCGACGCCCGCCGCCCCAGCGCGGTCTTGGGGTCCTCGCCCTGCTTCTGCTGGAAGCCCTGGATGCGGTCGCGCAGCCGCCGGATCTCGTCCAGCGCATCCCGCGTGTTCTTCGACCAGTCGTCCAGCGCCTTCTGGCCCTTGGTCTCCAGGAGCGTGTGCTCGGACCCCAGGCCCAGCAGGAAGACCAGCTTGTCCAGGTCCTCCGCCGTCCCCTTCGACACGTTGAGCCGCAGCGCCATGTCCGCGTCGAAGTTCAGGACGTCGTTCGCCTTGCCGCGCACGATCTGCTCGTCCGTGTCCTTGTTCGGCCCCTCCCCGTCGTCAACCAGGACGATCCAGCCCTCCTTGACCTGCTCGTCCGTCGGCTTCGCCGCCATGTACTCCGGCTTGCCGCCCCGGAAGTTCACCGCCAGCCAACCGCCCTTGCGGGCCATCGGCTTGATCAGCGCCGGGTCGTACCCGCCCTGGATCGCGATCCCCTCGGCGTGCCCCAGACGCAGCGAGATCTGCTTCTCGTTCACCCGCTTGTCGCCGAGGTCGAAATCCTGCAGCGTGCCGATCCCGCCCATCCGGCCCTCAGGCAGGAAGTAGATCTCCTTGCTCACGAACGGCAGGAAGGCGGCGCCCACCATCGCCCGCTTGATCCAGAACACCACCCGCTTCCCGCTCCGGATCGTCTCCTCGAACGGCGCCAGCATCCGCTCCGCCACGAACAGCCCGTCGAACCCGTAGCGCTCGTCCTGCGTCGCGTCCATCTTGATCACGATCACGTCCGGATCGGACGCCACCGCGTCCTCCAGCGCCCGCTTGATCGGCGTCAGCGACACGTCCCGCCCGAACTCGCCCTTCAGCGTGATCAACGCCACCTTCGCCGCCCCCTCGCTCGCCTTCTTCGCCGGCTCCTTGCCCTGCGCGGCCTTCGCGGAGCCGGCCTTCGCAGCCGAGGCGGCGCCGGCCTCGGGCTTGGCCACCGGCACATCGCGCTCGATCGTGAGGATCTCCGCCCTCGGGTACGTCGTGACCGCTCGAAGCGTGCCGCTGATCACCTCGATCTTCACCTCGGACGCGGTCATCTCGAGGATCTTGCCCTCCACCACACGCCCGTTCTTGAACGTGAGGACATCCTTGGTGGCGGCAGTCTCGGCCGCCCCGGCCGGCGCCGGAGCCTGCGCGATCGAAGGCGCCGGCGCCGCAACCGCCAGAATCAGAACCGCCGCCGCCGATGCCAGCACCCGCATGAACCGTTGCATGCCGTTCATCCTTTCCGAGCGCCACCGCGCAGCCCGTGTTGGCGGCCCCGGGGCACGTTCTCCCGAGCACAGCCCAAACAGACCGATACCCTCGCCTGACGTCGCAGAAGTATACGGGTGGGCGATGGACGGGTTCAGCGTCCCCGCCCGCCGCGGCGCGCAAACTCAGGCGCCGCCCGACGCCATCTGCACCGCGAGAGCCAGCGCCTCCGCGCGATTCCGCACCCGGTGCTCCAGTTGGGCGTCATAGGCCGCGTCCAGCAGCCGCCGGAACACCGGCCCCGGCGCCAGCCCCGCCTCCTCCAGGTCATCCCCGGTGATCAGGGGCGGAGGGTGCAGCCCGCCCGGCTCGCGGGCAAGGTCCTCCGTGTCGGCTGCGACGCGGGCCGCGATCGCCGGCAGGCGGGCGCCGAGGATCCAAGAGGCCGCCGGGAACCATGGCGAGGAGGCCGTCCGCTTCTTCTCCGCCCGGGTCAGCGATTCCCACCTCCCCGCGAGCGTCGACAGCCCGCCGAGCGCGTCGGCCAGGGCGTCGGTCTCCTCGTTGCTGAGGCACAGCGACCTGCGCCACCGGCGCGCAATCTCAGGTCCGAGCGCGCCCGCTGCCGCGGCGAACGCGGAGGGCGCGAGGGCGCCGATCCTCCGGTCCACCGCCCATGCCGCCAGCGCCGCGGCGAAGCCGGCGTCCTCGGGCAGCGCCCCGAGCGCGGGGACGCCGCTCTCGACGTGAGGCTCATCAAGGGCGCTCGCGTCCAGGCCGAGCGCCTCGAGGTCGCGCGCCGCCGCGGCCCGGGCGGGGTGGGCGAGCATCTTCCGCAGTTCCTCTCCGACGCGCTCGCGGCTCACCCCCCGCAGTTCCGACGCGTGCGCCGCGATGGCCGCCCTTGTGCCCGCCTCGATGGCGAAGCCGAGCCTCGCCGCCAGCCGCACGCCTCGGAGCGCACGGAGGTGATCCTCGCGCAGCCGATCATCCGGGCTGCCGACCGCCCGGATGAGCCTTGCGGCGAGGTCGGCCCGCCCTCCGACGTAGTCGATCACGCCGTCGCCTCCGCGAAGGGGGTCGAGGAACAGGGCGTTGATGGTGAAATCGCGCCGCCGCGCGTCGGCCTCAGGAGTGGAGAAGCGCACCGCGTCCGGGCGCCGGCTGTCGGAATACGCGCCCTCCTCGCGGAACGTGGCGACCTCCACAACGACGCCCTCGATCCGCACCAGCATGACGCCGAACGATGCGCCGACCTCGCTCACGCTCCGGAAGAGCCCGCGCACCGCGGCCGGGACGGCGCTGGTCGCGACGTCGTAATCCTTGGGCCGGAGCCCGAGCAGCTCGTCGCGGACGCACCCTCCGGCGAAGTACGCCGTCTCGCCTCCGTCGCGGAGTGTGCGCACGATGCGCGTCGCGATGTCGCGCGGCTCTGGCACGGTCAGGCCCCGCCGTCGGGATCGGGCTCGAACCGCGCCGTCGCCTCGCTCGGCGCCGGTCCTTCGGCCTTCATGTACAGGTGCACCGCGGTGTGGCGGTAGACGTGGGTCTCGGGCCCCCGCGCCCCGGGCACCGCCAGCGAGATCGCCCCGCCCGTTTCCGGATCGCGGAACGGCCAGGGCGAGCGGAGCACGGCGAAGCCGGCGTCGTCGAGGCACGCGACAAGGCGCGCGAACTGCGACATCACCCGCGCTCTCTGACGCACGTCTTCCATCATCGGGTAGGGGGGGTCGGCGAAGACCAGGTGCGCCGGTCTCGGGCACGCCGCGAGCGCCGAGGGGCCCAGCGCGTCTCCGACCACCACCCGGCATCGGTCGCGCGCGCGGAGCGCGTCGATGTTCTCGCGCAGTGTCTCCGCCACCTCGCGGCGCTTCTCGACGAACACCACCTCCGAGGCACCCCTCGAGAGCGCCTCGAGCCCGATGTTGCCGGTCCCGGCGAACAGGTCGAGCACCGGGGCGCCCTCGCAATGCCCGCGCAGCAGCTGGAAGACCGATTCCTTCACCCGGTCGGGCATGGGCCTGGTCAGGTCGTCGGGGGGTGAGGCGAGGACCCGGGAGCGGAACTCGCCCGCGATGATGCGCATGGCGCGATGATACGGCCGGTCAGCGCTGGCCGAGCCGCCGCACGATCACCGCCGTCTGGTCGTCCGCCGCCGGCAGCCCGCCGGTGAAGGCGTCGACCGCGTCGCGCACGGCGGCGATGATCTCCTCGGCGCTGCGCCCGCGGTGCAGGCGCAGGAGGTTGGCCACGCGCTCGTCGCCGAACTGGTCCCCGGCCTCGGTCGCCGCCTCGTAGAAGCCGTCGGACAGCACCACGAACATGTCCCCCGGCGCGAGGTGGACGGTCTTGGGCCGGTCGTCGCCGAGATCGGGGAGCACGCCGAACGGCGCCGCGTCGGCGCAGTGGACCTCGATGCTCCCGTCCGCGACCCGGTAGTGCAGGAGAGGCGCCTGGCCGGCGCTGAACGTGGTGAGCGTGTGCCGCCGGGCGTCGAGCAGTGCCAGCCACGCGGTGACGAAGCGGCCCGGGGGCAGGTCCTCGCACAGCTGCGTGTTCATGTTCGACGCGATGGCGAACAGGTCCTCCCCCGAGCGGATGCCCATGCGGAGCATCGACCGGGCCTGGGTCACCGAGAGCGCCGGGCCCAGGCCGTGGCCCGTCGCGTCGGCGATGAAGAGCAGCGACGACTCCGCCGGCTCGCCCTCGGCGGCGACGACGACCCGCCCATCGGCGTGGATCAGCCCCACCGCGTCGTACGCGTCGCCCCCGGTCTGATCGGCGGGCTTGCTGAAGCCGGCGATGTCGTACCCGGGCAGGGAGGGCATGCACGAGGGCCAGGATTCCTGCTGCATCCGCCGCGCCAAGTCGATGTCGTTCTCGAGCTTCTGCCGCACCAGCCGGTCCTCGAGCAGGCGGGCGCGCTTGAGGGCCACCGCGGCCTGGGCGGCCAGCGCGATGGCGATCTCCTTGTCGTCCTCGGTGAAGACTCCGCCCAACGCCTCGGCCTTGTTGAGCACCTGGGCCACGCCGATCAGCTCGCCGTCGACCCCCTCCAGCGGGATCGCCAGGATCGACCGCGTGCGGAACCCGGTCATCTTGTCGACGCTGCGGTTGAAGCGGGCGTCGGCGTAGGCGTCCGGGATGTTGATGATCCGCCGCGTCCGCGCGCACTCGCCGGCCAGGCCCGTGCTCACGGGGATGCGGATCTCCCCCGAGGCGGGCATCTGCGGCATCGGCGACAGGCCGTGCGCCACCGTCGAGAACAGCGTCTCGGTCCCGTGGTCGAACTCGAACACGGTGGCCCGCTCGGCGTCCAGCGCGTCGCGCATGGCGTCGATGATCACCGAGAGGATGGTCTTGAGGTCGTCGAGGGCGCCCAGCAGGCGGGCCACGTGGAGGACGCGCCGCAGCGATTCGACGCGCAGACCGCCCCCGTTCGCGGGCTGGGGCCGCGCGGCGAACGCCGGTTCCGAGGCGGGCGTCATCGTCATGGGGCCGGGCGGGCCGCCGCCGAGAAAGGGCGGGCGGGCGGCGAGGATCGGGCAGAGTCTAGGGCGGCGGGTCGGGGAGGCCCCGGGGGGAATCTCCGGTGGGCTACACCGCGACGGCGTGCTGGAAATCGGTGACCTGGCGGGTCGCCGGGATGTTCGGATCGTGCTCGACGTCCCAGGCGATCAGGCCGGGGACGAAGGGCGTCGCCAGCCGCGGCTCGCGCGGCAGGACGCGCACCGAGAAGCCGTTGCGCCCGGACTTGCCCACCGCGAACTCGCCGGTGAACAGCCGCTTCCCGTCGCCCAGGTCGCGGTCGAAGCGCATGTCCTCGCCGATTCCGTCCACGAGATCGCCGGTGCTGGTCACCACGCCGTGGAACACCTGCACGCGGACGTCGTCGTGCGAGAGACCACCGAGGCGGACGACCGCGGACACCTTCACATGGGCCCGGATGGGCACCGACGAGCCGATCTCGGTGCGCACGTCCTCGACCGCCACCTCGTGCCAGCGCTCGCGGAGCGTCCGCAGGTGGTCGGCGAGGCCCGAGGCGTCCGCGAGGTTGTTGGCCGCCAGTTTCTCGGCGGCCTGGTGGCAGTCGGCGTAGTGGTTCTCGACGTAGTCGATCACCATGCGGTTGCTGTTGTACTTGGAGGCGAGGCCGGCGATGCAGCGCTTCATGCGCTTGATCCACTTGCGCGGCAGGCCGGCCTGATCGCGGTCGTAGAACTCGGGCAGGATCTGCCGCTCGAACAGGTCGTAGAGGGCGCGGCTCTCGACCTCGTCCTGCACCTCGGCGTCGGCGTACGACTCGCCGTGGCCCACCGCGAACCCGAGCGAGGGGTCGTAGGCCTCGTCCCACCAGCCGTCGAGCACCGAGACGTGGATCACGCCGTTCATCGCGGCCTTCATGCCCGAGGTGCCCGAGGCCTCCATCCCGCGCCTCGGCGTGTTGAGCCAGATGTCGCAGCCCTGGATCAGCCGCCTCGCGACGTCCATGTCGTAGTCCTCGAGGAAGACCACGCGGCTGCTGTGCCTGCCCCCCTTGGCGAACGCGACCAGTTGCCGGATCAGGTCCTTGCCCGGCCCATCGGCGGGGTGCGCCTTGCCCGCGATCAGGATCTGGAAGGGCTTGTCCTCCGCGTCGAGCATCGCCTGCACCCGGTCGAGGTTGCGGAGCAGCAGGCTGGCCCGCTTGTACGTCGCAAAGCGCCGCGCGAACCCGATGGTCAGGATCTTCGGATCCAGCGCGGCCGCGGCGGCGTCGATCATGTCCTGCCCCGCCCCGCGGAACCGCAGCTGGTCGCGCACCTTCTTGCGGCACCAGACGATCATCCGCTCGCGCGCCCGGCTGTGGGCGTCCCAGAGCTCCTCGTCGGGGATGTCGCGCACGCTCCGCCACACCGTGTGGTCCGCCGGGTCGCGCTGCCACGAACTCGGCAGGTAGCGGTCGAACAGGTCGACCAGGTCGCTCTTGATCCACGAGCGGGCGTGCACGCCGTTGGTCACGTGGGCGATGGGCACCTCGTGCTCGGGGACGTCGGGCCACAGCCCGCGCCACATCGAGCGGCTGACCTCGCCGTGCAGCTTCGACACGCCGTTCACGTGCCGCGCCGTCCGGATCGCCAGCACCGCCATCGAGAAGAACTCGGCGTTGTCCCCCGGGTTCTCGCGGCCCAGGGCGAGCAGCCCCCCGAAGTCGATGCCCAGGTCGTGCAGCATGCCGCGGAAGTAGCGCTCCATCACCTCGGGCGCGAAGCGGTCGATCCCCGCGGGGACCGGGGTGTGCGTGGTGAAGACCTGCCCGGCGCTGGCCGCCTGCAGCGCGACCTCGAAGGAGCAGTTATGGCGGGCGCGGATCTGCCGGATGCGCTCCAGGGCGAGGAAGGCCGAGTGCCCCTCGTTCATGTGGAAGACGGTGGGGCCGATGCCCATCTTCTCCAGCGCCCGCGCCCCACCGACCCCCAGGATGATCTCCTGCTTGATCCGCGTCTCGACATCCCCGCCGTACAGGTTCTTGGTGATGTCGCGGTCGTCGCGCTGGTTCTCGGGAAAATTGGTGTCGAGCAGGTAGAGCGGCGTGCGCCCGACGTTGCAGCGCCACACGCCCACCGTCACGTCGCGCCCCGGCAGGTTCACGCTCACGCGGTACTGCTGCCCGGTCGACGGGTCGATCACGCGGTGGATCGGCTGGTTCGGGAAATCGAGGTCGGGGTACGTCTCCTGCTGGAACCCGTCGGAGTTGAGGTACTGGTGGAAGTACCCGCACCGGTACAGCAGGCCCACACCGACCAGGGGGACGCACAGTTCGGACGCGCTCTTGAGGTGGTCGCCGGCCAGCACCCCGAGGCCGCCGGAATAGATCTGAAGGCACTCGGTCAGCCCGAACTCGGCGGAGAAGTACGCGACGAGGAAGGGGTCGTGGCCCTGGTGCTCGGCGGCGAAGTAGTCGACGCCGTCGGAGTGGCCCCTTCGCCCGTCGGCGAGGTCGGCGCGGCGCTGGCGGAACCAGCCCGGCCTCTCGATGTCGCCCATCATCGTCGCGTGCGCGAGCGACAGGGCGTGCAGGTACGAGGTGTCGTTGGCGGCGCGGTCGAGCGCCTCCTGCGAGATCTGGCCGAGCATCTTCACCGGGTTGTGCCCGGTCTCCTCCCACAGTTCGCGGTCGAGCCGGACGAACAGGTCGATCGCGTCCGGGCGCCAGGTCCACCAGAGGTTGTGCGCGACCTCCATCAGCGGCTTGAGCGGCGCGGGCAGGGCCGGCACGACGCGGAAGGACCGGACGCGGGCTTTGCCGAAGGGGAGCATCGAACCTCCAGGCGCTGGCCGCGCCGGTCAAGCCGCCGTTCGCCGCCGCGAGCGCGCACCGCGCCCGCCAGCGCTCCGTGGGGCCGACAGTTCATCGGCGCGCCGGGCTCCGCAGTTTATCGCCCCAGCCCTCCGGGCCCGCGGCGGGAACTCAGCGATGCTCCGCCGTTGTCCACGCCGCTCCATCGCGGGCAACGCGCCGGTACAGCGTGTCACGCTCGACCGGCACCTTCCCCGCCTCGCGGATCGCCCGCTGGAGATCCGCGACGGTGGTTTCCTGGTGGGTGCTCGACCCGCCCACCTTGGTGATGTCGTACCACACCACGGTGCCGTCGATGTCGTCGGCCCCGCACTGCATCATCAGCGTGGCCATCGCCAGCGTCTGCATGATCCAGAAGGCCTTGACGTGCGGAAAGTTGTCGAGCATCAGGCGGGCCACCGCGAGGGTGCGGAGGTTCTCCAGCCCCCCGGGGCCCGGCAGGCCCTCGAGGTCGCTCCCGTCGGGGAAGAACGGGAGGGGGATGATGGTCTGGAAGTACCCGCCGCGGCTGTTCATCGCCGGGGTGGGGAGCGAGACCCCAGGCCGCGTCAGCGTGATCACCGGGGTCGCGTCGTCGAAGGCCTCGGCGCGATAGCCGAGATGGCCCGGCGCCGCGCCCAGGCCTCCCTTCCCCGCCTCCGGGACGGCCCCGACGCCGCCGTACCCGAGCCGCGCCAGAGCCCGGTCCTGCGCCCGCCGAAGCATGTCCATGTGCACGAGCCTGTCGCGCCGGTGCTCGACGTGGCCGTAGAGGATCGTCGCGTTGCTGTTGAGCCCGAGTTCGTGGGCCACCCGGTGGACGTCGAGCCACACGTCGGAGCGGATCTTGCCCTTGAATGCCTCGTCGTGGACGCGGTCGTCGAAGACCTCGGCGCCGCCTCCCGGGAGCGAGCCGAGCCCCGCCTCCTTGAGCCGCCCGAGCACCCAGCGGATGCCGGCCTCGCGGTCGTCGGCCTTGTAGACCTTGGCGATCCTGGCGAGGTGGACGATCTCCACCGCGGTGAAGGCCTTGATGTGCAGCGCGGGCGCCGCGGCCCGGATCGCCGACAGCAGACCGGTGTAGTACTCGAAGGGCAGGTAGGGGTGCAGGCCTCCGACGATGTGCATCTCGGTCGCGCCCGCCTCGACCGCCCCGCGAGCCTGGCCGACCACGTACGCGGTGTCGCGGGTGTACGCCCCCTCCTCGCCCTGCTTGCGGTAGAACTCGCAGAACCTGCACGACAGCGCGCACACGTTCGAGTAGTTCATGTGCCGGTTGACGTTGAAGTACCCGGCGTCGCCGTGCAGCCGGGTGCGCACCGCATCGGCCGCCTCGCACACCGACCAGATGTCCGGCGTGGCGAATAACGCCTCCCCGTCGTCCAGGCCCAGGCGCTCACCGGCCAGCGCTCGGGCGGCGATGTCGGCGATCCGCGGGTCGCGCCCGCGCCCTCGGCCGGGCCCCGAGCGGGCGTGCTGTTCGAGCGTGGCGGCGGCGGTGGTCATGCGGAGGCTTCGTCCGAGGATAGACGCCGGATTGCGCGCCCGGGCGGGCGCCCTGACGCGGCAAAAACGAATCCGCCGCCGGGATCGCCGGCGGCGGGGTGACCACGCCGAACGGATGGCTCAGGAAACCAGGATCGCCGCCGAAAGGCTGTCCGGGGCGGACGCCGGCAGGATGGCCAGCCGCGCGCCCATCGGGATCAGAGTCGCGGCGAGTTCGATGACCTGGCGGCCGCCGGGCACGTCGAAGGTCTTGAGCGCCTTCATCGCGCCGTCATCGCCGACGGCAACCAGGCGGTACCCGCCCGCGATGATCGGGAGGTTGTTGACCTGCAGGAACGCCCGGTCGTTGGAGCCGACGTACAGGGTGGCCGAGACGCGGCGCGGGCCCTTGGCCTCGCCGTCGCGGAACGCGACCATGGAGCGGGGGCTGTCGAGGGTCTCGAGGAACTGGGTCTTGCCCAGGCGCTGGGCCTCATCCATCGACTGATCGCTGCGCTGCGCAACCGCCGAGGTGCGATACTGGTCGTTGATCTTGTAGAGCACGTAACTGAGCGACACCACGCCGCCGATCAGGCCGATCGACGCGGCCCTCCACAGCGGCGAGACGTTGCGCTGCAGCGCCATGGCCAGCGGGCCGACCTTGTGCCTGACGTGGTCGCGAGCCCGACCCTGGCGGACCGCCACCACCGCCTCCTGCACGGCGCTCATGACGGAGGACTTCAGGCCCGGCGGCGGCGAGACCTGCGGCAGCCACGACTCGATGTCGGTGGTGCGCAGCTGCTCGCGCCGGATCTGCGCCTGCACCGCCGGGGGCGCCTCGCGGAAGGCGCGCTCGAATTCCCTGCGCTCGTCCTCGTCGAGGAGCCCGAGCGTGTCGAGCGACGCCAGTTCGAACAGATCTCGCGTGGTCATCATGCTGCTGCCTCCTCGCCGATGCCCCGCTCCCGGAGCCGCACGAGCGCTCGGCTGAGCGCCGACTTGATTGTCCCCAAAGGCTTGTTCAGTTCGCTGCCGATCTGCCGCAGGGTCTGGCCGCCGAGGTACGACCTCAGGACCACCGCGCGCTGCAGTTCGGGGAGTTGATCGATCTTCTTCATGAGTGCCGCGTACCGCTCGTCCTTCTCCATCCTGTCCGCCGGCGGCGCCTGGCCGGGGGCGGGAGTATCCATCGACTCCGAGATGCTCGAGGCCTTCACCCTCGCCTGCGTCCGGCGCATCCTGTCCACCAGAATCCGACGCGCAAGCAGCATGACCCATGTCACCAGCGCCGATCGTTTCGGGTCATACCGGCTCGAGGTCCTCCAGAGGCGAACGAACACCTCTTGCACCGCATCTTCCGCATCCGCCCGGCTCGGGAGCACCTGGTACGCCATCCGGTACACCAGGGGCCCGAACCTGTCATACAACTCCGACACCGCCGCCGGATCATCGACGCTCACGCGCTGCATCAGCGCGAAGTCCGCATCGTGTTGAGACCGGTCGCTCGGGTTCATGGCCTCGCTCGATCCGCTCTGCAAGGGTCCCACCTGTCGACAACTATACGCCGACCTCCGCAATGCTGATGCAAGAAATCTTGAAAATCCGAACAAAAACCAAAAATAGAAGCGTTCTCGGGCTTGCTACCGATCTCGCTACCCTTACAGTTCCCTTCGGTTCCGTGCTTTCCGCGAAGACTCCACGAATCTCGGGTTGTGCCCTGTCGAAACGAGCGATATAGTCGTTGCGGACAGACCGGTGCGTTCCTCAGGAGGATGGACAGTGGTCCCACGGATCGGGACATCGCCTGGAGGAGGACGTGGATTGCCTCACCCCGCGGTGAACGCCAGTGGCGGCAGGGTTCAGCGTGTCCCCGGACTTGGGGATCAACGCGGATTCTCCCTCCTCGACCTGCTGGTCTGCATCCTGATCATCAGCGTGCTGATGGCGGTCATGCTCCCGGTGCTTTCGCACGTGAGTGAGGCCACCAAGAGGGTGATCTGCCGCTCCAACGTCCGCCAACTGGGCATGGGCATCACCCTCTACGCCGAGGCCAACAAGGACCGGCTGCCCCGAAGCGTGTTCCAGTCGAATCAGCAGCCTTACCAGCCGCAGGCGATGACGGTCGTCCACACCGAGACCGCGTGGGACGGCCTCGGGCACCTCTTTTCCGGCGATTTCATCAACACCCCCGAGGTGTTCTATTGCCCGAGTCATCGCGGCGAGAATCGGTTTGAGGTCTACGCGAGCGCCTGGGGGGCACGCGCCGGCGTCATCAACACCAACTACCACTACCGCGGCCTCCCGGCGGGACTGCCGACCAGCAAGCAGTTCCTCCAGGATCTCGACCCCGGTGTCACCCTGATCGCCGACGGCATGCAATCGCTCTCCGACATCAACCACAAGGGCGGGCTCAACATCTTCCGCGCCGACCTCTCGGTCCTCTGGTTCGAGGATCGCCAGCAGGAGTGGATGTCGTCCGTCCCCGCCGCGCTCACCGACCCGAATGCGGCGTACGGCGTCGCCCAAGCCTGGTGGGTGCTCGACACGGGCGAACGCCGCGGCTTCCCGGGCATCAACGGCAACAACGGGTTCGGCCCGGCGAACCTGCTGCAGCCGCGGATTCACTGATCAACGGGCGGCGGACGCCCCTTCTCATCCCAGCCCTCTGGATCCGCGGCCCCCACGGGGCGCTGGCGGCGGATGTCGCGCGCAGATACAACCCTGACCCTCGATCCCGGAGCGTCTCGTCCCGCCACGCGCCACTCCAACGGAGCCCCGCCGATGACACGCGCTGTTCTCTCCGCGTCTCTCGCATTCGCCATGATCTCCGCCGCCAACGCCCAGATCACCCCCGAGCGAACCTACTACGGCGTGAATCGGGCGATCCCGATGACCGTCGCGATGCCCTCGGGCGCCTCCGGCGCTGTCGAGATCGGGCTCTTCGAGCAAGGCAAGGCCGACCCGGTGGAGAAGGCCAGCGCCGCGCAGGGGCGGGTTGACCTCGCCGGCCTGTTCCCCGTGCTGTGGACTGCGGCCAAGCCGCGGGTTCTCTACGCCCAACTGATCGTCGGCGGCAAGCAGGTCGGCGCGCCGGTGGTCCTCCAGCCGCTGCTCAGCCCGGACTATGCGACGGGCGCGGGCCAGCAGGGGCAGATCATGTGGTCGCCGCGGTCGGGCGAGGGCTCGTCCGGCCTCCGCGCCTGGGTGAACAAGCACGTGGTGCTCGAGACATCCCTGGGCGAGGTCGAGATCGCGATGCGCCCCGATGTCGCGCCCAACTCGGTGTGGAATTTCCTCTCGCTGGTCGAGGGCGGCTTCTACACCGACATCATCTTCCACCGCGTCGTGCCATCGCTGCCCACCGGGGCGGCGTTCGTGATCCAGGCCGGCGACCCCGCGGGCAAGGGCTCGGGAGGCCCCGGCTACAACATCGATCTCGAGAAGAGCGCCCTCCAGCACGACTTCGGCGTGATCTCGATGGCCCGCTCCGGCGACCCCAACTCCGCCGGCTCGCAGTTCTTCCTCTGCCTCAGCCGCGAGGGCACCGCGGCGCTCGACGGCAAGTACACCGCCTTCGGCCAGACGGTCCGCGGCGCCGAGACGATCACCGCCATCGCCGCCGTCCCGCTTGCCGACCAGGCCTCGGGTCGTCCCGTGCAGCCCCCGGTGATCAAGTCGGCGAAGGCAATCCCCTCGCCGGCGTTCGGCGAGATCCCGGCGCCCGCGAAGAAGCCCGAGGGCGGGCCGGCGCGCTGATGCCCGGTCCGAACCCGGCGCGGCGCGTGACCGTAGGACCGGCCGCGCCCGCTCCCCCTCTTGACGACCGCCTGCCCCTCCGGCAAAACACCCGCCCCGGCGGCCCCCAGGCCCCCGGGTTTTCGGAGGATCGCCAGCATGAGCACCACCGCGCGAGAGCCGATCCGGCCGATCGCGACAGCCGCCTCCACCGAGGCCATGATCCGCGCCGACGGGCTGACCCGAATGTACGGCGATTTCTACGCCGTGCGCGACGTGTCCTTCGAGATCCCGCGCGGGCAGGTGGCGGCATTCCTCGGGCCCAACGGCGCCGGAAAGTCGACCACCATGCGCCTGCTCACCGGCCTTCTGGCCCCAACCTCGGGCCGCGCCTTCATCGCGGGGATGGACGTGCGCGAGCGGCGCCTCGAGGCGACCCGGCGCCTGGGCTTCCTGCCCGAGAACGGCCCGCTCTACGACGACATGACCCCGCGGGCCCTGCTCACCTTCTTCGGCAGAGCCCGGGGGATGGGCGAGGGCGACCTGCGGCGCCGGGTCGACTACGTCGTCGAGCGCTGCGCCCTGAAGGAGGTGATCGGCAAGCCCGCGGGCAAGCTCAGCCGCGGCTACCGCCAGCGCCTCGGTATGGCCCAGGCCCTGCTCCACGACCCCGAGGTCCTCATCATGGACGAGCCCACCGCCGGCCTCGACCCCAACCAGATCGAGCAGGTGCGGGCGCTCCTCCGCTCGCTCGCCGCGACCAAGACCATCCTGCTGAGCACGCACATCCTGTCCGAGGTCCGCGCGGTGGCGCAGCGCGTGGTGTTCATCCACGCCGGCCGCATCGTGCACGACGGCGACGTCGCCTCCCTCGGCGCCGACGAGCGGGCGATGGAGCGCCGCTTCCACGATCTCACACGCCCCTCCCGCAAGGCCGGCTGACCCCGCCCCCACCACACGCCCCCTCGAGGCCGCCACGATGCAGACCAACGTGATCTCCGCGGTGTTCCGGCGGCAACTCTCCGCCTACTTCGCCAGCCCCACCGGCTACGTCTTCATCACCATCTTCGTTTTCCTCTCCTCGTTCGCCGCGTTCTGGACGCCCATGTTCTTCGCCCGCAACCTCGCCAACCTCGACCAGCTCATGGCGTGGTTCCCGTCGCTGCTCCTCTTCCTCGCGCCCGCGATCGCGATGGGCTCGTGGTCCGAGGAGCGCAAGGAAGGCACCGACGAACTGCTCCTCACCCTCCCGGCGGGCGACTGGTCGCTCGCCCTCGGCAAGTACCTCGCGTGCCTCGCGATCTTCACCGTCGCCATGGCCTTCGCGGGCGCCGGCCAGGTCGTCGTGCTCTCCTACCTCGGCAGGCCCGACCCCGGGCTGCTCGTGGGCGCGTACCTCGGGCAATGGCTCGCGGGGGCGGCCCTGCTCCCGGTGGCCATGGTCGGCAGCGCCATGACGCGGAACCTCACGGTGTCGTTCATCCTCGGCGCGGTGCTCTGCGCGCTCTTCGTCGGCGCCGGAGCGCTGGCGCGCTGGACCGACGGCTCGGTCTTCGGCGCCGTCGCCGACGCGCTCGCCATGCCCGGCAAGTTCGACGACTTCGCCCGAGGCGTCGTCACCCCCGAGAGCGTGGCGTACTTCCTCGCCGTCGCCGCCACGGCGCTCTGGACCAACGTCTTCCTCATCGGGCGCTGGCGCACCGCCGGCGCGCCCGGCTCGGGCGTTGCGGCCTCGCTGGCGCTGGTCCGCGGCGTGTCCGTCGCGGTCGCCGGGCTCGCCCTCGCGACGCTCCTGGGCCGCACACCCGTGCGCGCCGACGTGACGGCCGAGGGCCTCTGGACGCTCTCCAAGGAAACCCGGCGCATCGTCAAGCAGACCCCGAAGGACCGCACCGTGTTCATCACGGCCTACGTGAGCAAGGACGTCCCGGCGCAGATGGCGCAGGCCAGGGAGAACCTCCTGGGCGCTCTCCGCGAGATCGAGCGCTCCTCGCGAGGCTCGGGGTCCTCGGCGATCGAGGTCCGCGTGGTCGAGGTCGAGCCCTTCTCCGACGCGGCCCGCGAGGCGCAGAAAACCTGGAAGATCACCCCCAGGACCGTCGGCCCCGGGCCCGACGACCCGGCGGGCGCGCCCACCGAGGTGTTCCTCGGCGTGGCGCTGGCCTGCGGCGCCGAGCAGCGGGTCATCCCCTTCATGAGCCGCGGCCTCTCGCCGGAGTACGAACTGGCCCGCGCCGTGCGCGCCGTCAGCGCCACGGCGCGGAAGAAGGTCGGCGTGCTCGACACCGAGGCCGGGCTCTTCGGCCGGTTCAACTTCCAGACCTTCACCCCGACGCGTGACTGGCCGGCGATCGAGGAACTCCGCAAGCAATACGACGTCGTGAAGGTCGCGAAGAACCAGCCCGCCCCGGCGGACATCGACGCGCTGATCATCCCCCAGCCTTCGTCGCTCTCCGACGCCGAGCTCAAGCACACGCTCGACTACATCCGCTCGGGCCGCCCGGCGCTGATCCTCGAAGACCCGCTCCCCATGATGAACCCGGGCCTGTCGACCACCGAGCCGCGCGAGGCCACCCGCAACCCCTTCATGCAGAACCAGCCCCCTCAGGAGCCCAAGGCCAACCTGTTCCCCCTGTGGAACCTGCTGGGCATTGAGCCGATCGGGCTGCGCGTCGCGTGGGATGCGCACAACCCCCGCCCGGCGCTGGCCGACATGCCCCGCGAGTACCTGTTCCTCGGCCGCTCCATCGACGGCCGCGCTGACCGCGCCGCCTCCGGCGAGGCGTCGGCACTCGCCGGCGCCTTCAACGACAAGGACCTGGCGACCAGCGGCCTGCAGGAGGTCGTCGTCATCACCGGGGGCATGATCCGCGCCGCCAAGGGCGCGACGACCACCCTCACACCCCTGCTCACCGCCAGCCCGGTCAGCGGCTACGTCGATTACCGCGAGGTGCTCTCCCGTTCGTTCTTCGGCGGGGGCGGGTTCAACCCCCAGCGCAAGTTCGTGCGCAGCGACGACCGCCCCGTGCTCGCCGCGCGCATCACCGGGGCTCCGCCGGCGGCGCCCGCCAAGGAGGGCGAGGCCGCGCCCCCTCCTCCCGCGCCGCTCAACGTCATCTTCATCGCCGACCTCGACCTGATCTCGGAGATGTTCTTCGGCATGCGCGAGGAAGGCTTCCGCGACCTCGAGTTCGACAACGTCACCTTCGCCATGAACGCGGTCGACACGCTCACGGGCGACGATGCGCTGGTCGCGTTGCGCAAGCGCCGCCCCCAGCACCGGACGCTGGAGCGGCTCGAGGAGCGGCGCATGGGCGAGCAGCGCGCGACCCAGCAGGCCGTCGACGAGGCGGGCAGGCAGGCCGAGGAGGAACTGGCCCGCGTGCGCGAGCGCATGAACGCCAGGGTCAAGGAGATCGAGGGCCGCGCCGACCTGGACGAGCAGACCAAGCGCATCATGGTCGAGTCGGTGCGCCAGAGCGAGCAGCGCCGGCTCGACGTGCAGGCGGCGTCGATCGAGGACCAGAAGCAGCAGCGCGTCGCCGAGGCGAAGGCCAGGGCGTCGCGCGAGGTGCGCGACATCGAGCTGGGCATCCGCGCCGCGGCGGTCGCCCTGCCCCCGCTCCCCGCCCTCTTCCTCGCCGGCGCGGTGTTCATGCGCCGGCGCGCCATGGAACGCGAGGGAGTGTCCGAGGACCGCCTCGCCTGAGCGAAGCACGGAGCACCCGCCATGAACGACACCGTCAAGACCATCGCGTGCGCCGCCGTCGCCGCCGCCCTCGCGTCCGCGGCGTGGCTCGTCCGCCCGTCCGCCGCCCGCACCACGGAGAAGTTCGCCGAGGTCGGCCAGCCCCTCGCCCCGGCCTTCACCGACCCGATCGCCGCGCGCAGCCTCGAGGTGGTCTCCTTCGACGAGCCGACCGCCGCCTACAAGGCGTTCAAGGTCGAGTTCGACGGCGCGCGATGGGTCATCCCCTCCCACCACAACTACCCCGCCGACGCGGAACTGAAGATGGCCGAGGCGGCCTCCGCCCTGGTCGGGCTCACCAAGGAGCAGATCGCCTCCGACTCCGCCGCCGACCACCAGGCCCTGGGCGTGCTCACGCCCGACGACGACGCGGCCCCCGTCACCGGCCGCGGCACGCGCGTCACCCTGCGCGACGCCGGCGGGGCCGTGCTCACCGACATCATCCTCGGCAAGGAGGCGCCCCAGGACAAGCCCTCCGAGCCCTTCGCCGAGGCGCCGCCGGCCAGGCGCTACGTCCGCCTCGCGGGCAAGAACCGCGTCTACACGACCACGCTCAAGACCGGGTTCTCGACCCGCTTTGCCGACTGGATCGAGACCGACCTGCTCCGCCTGACCCCGGCCGAGGCCGCCGGCGCCAGGACCGACCGCGTCGACATCTTCCGCGCCCGCATCGACGAGAAGACCGGCGCGCAGTCGCCGACCGAGCGGCTCACGCTCTCGCGCACCCAGAACCCCCAGGGCGCCGACACGTGGACGCTCAACGCCGAGCCCGGAGGGCCGCCCTCTCCGGAGGAGCAGATCAACCAGCAGCGCCTCGACGAGATGCTCGCGGCCCTCAAGGGGATCCGCATCGTCGGCGTCAGGCCCAAGCCGACGAACCTGGCCAAGGTGCTCGGCGGCGGGCCGGAGGCCAAGGGCGTGCAACTCTCGCAGGGCGACGTGCTCTCGCTGCAGTCGCGCGGCTTCTTCCTCACCCAGGACGGCCGCCTCGTCGCCAACGAGGGCCAGGCGCAGGTGCGATGCTCCGACGGCGTCGTGTACACCCTGTGGTTCGGCGAGGTCGCCCTGGGCGCGGGGGAAGCGCTCTCCGCCGGCGTGGGCCCCGCCGCCGAGACCGAGGCCAAGCCTGCGGCGGGCGAATCGCGCTACGTCTTCGTGACCACCGCCTTCGACGAGTCGATCCTTCCTTCCGCGCCGACGGAGGAACAGATCCGCGCCGACAACAAGGAAGCCTCCGACGACTCGGTGCGGAACACGCTCAAGAGACTCACCGACGAGCGCGAGACCAAGATGAGGTCGGGCCGCGATCGGGCCGCCTCGCTCGCCAAGCGCTTCGCCGACTGGTACTACGTCATCGACGCCGCGTCATTCGCCAAGATGCGCCCGGCCCGCGCCGACGTGGTCATGGCCAAGCCCGTCCCGCCGCCCGCCGGCCCGGTCGGTCCGCCCCCGGCGGTGATCCCGCAGCCGCAGCCGTCACAGCCCGCGCCCGCGCAGCAGCCGGTTCCGGCCCAGCCGCAACAGCATTGAGCGCTCTCAGCGCCCGCCGCGCGACGGGAGACCCGCCAGGGCCAACGGGACGAACTCCATCGCTTCCTGGAGGCACGTCTCCACCGCGGGCAGCGCCCAGTTGTCCTGCTGCACGAAGTAGACGCTGTCGCCGATCGGGGCGCGGATGCGCTGCGCGTGCCCGTTCTTGATGAGCCCCGGCGCGGCCACCGGCAGCGCGTGCCCCCACCGCGCGAAGCGCACCTGCTGCACGTCCGCGAGCCCCATGTTCAGCAGCCCGAGCGTCACCTCCAGCGTCGGCCTCATCCTCTCGGCGAGTTGCCCGAGCGTGCCCGGGAGCAGGAGCAGCGTCCGCCCCCCGGTGAAGGGCAGGGGCCAATAGAACGTCAGCACGCTCGCGTCCTTCGTGCCCATGAGCGCGAACGAGGAGAGGACCACGTCGGTCGGCCGGTGCCAGGCGTTCCAGGCCTCCGTTCCGTAGTTCTTCGGGAGCGCGCCGTCGCGGAGCAGGAAGAGGTCGTACTCGTCGCCCGGTATGCCCTTGTTGAGCAGCACATTGGCCACGCAATAGGGGCGATGGTCCAGGAGGGCCATCGAGTTCTGTCGCGCCGGGTCCTGCCTGAGGTACTCCGGCATGATCCAGCGGCACACGAACTTGGGCACGCACACGATGACCCGCTGGGCGCGGATGCTGCGCACGGGCCCCCGCCCGGGCGCATCCTCGCCGTAGGTCACCAGCACGCCGCCGCCCTCGCCCTTGTAGGGCCGCACGTCCAGGGCCACCGCCTTCGTGCGCACGAATCCCGGGCCCAGGTCGCTCGCGAGCCGCTTCCACAGCGCCCCGACGATGGTCGTGTTCCCGCCGGGGAACACCTTCTCGCCGGGGTCGATCTCGGCGGCCAGGAAGTTCCAGCCCGACGCCGCCGAGATCTCGTCCCACCCGGCGTTGAACGACGAGAAGCAGTAGTGCTGGATCGCCGCGACCAGGCCCTCGGGCAGCGGGACCCCGAGCCTCCTCTCGATGTCGTCCTTGAACGTCACGCCGTCGAGTTCGAGGATCCACTCGAAGTTCTTCGAGGGGAGCGGAATGGCCGGGTACATGTTCTTGGCGATGTCGAGCGTCAGGTCGTAGAAGGCCTGGTAGACGGCCCGCTCGCTCCGTTGCGAGGACCCCGCGCCGAACCAGAAGTCGGGGACGAGGCGCCCCTGATACTCGACGGCGTCGCCGTTGGGGGGGCCGGAGGTCTTGCGGATCTGCTCGCGGATGCCGAGTTCCTCATAGAGCGCGCCGATGGGGCCGTCGCCGTCGATGCAATAGGCGCCCCCCAGCGAGTAGGGGATGTCGCGCCACATCTCGCCCTGCGAGTTCCCGCCAGAGCGCGAGTTGTGCTCGAGAACCACCGGGTTGTAGGCCCGCGCCAGGTAGGCGCTCGCAAGGCCGGAGAGCCCGGCGCCGATCACCACGACGTCCGCGTTCTCGGCGGGCGACGGCGGCGCGTTGCCGTAGCCGATCCACTCCCCCAGCGACGGGAACGCCGGGTGCTGCAGACTGTCGAAGAACCGGTCGCCGGTGAAGCGCCGCGCGAAGGGCACGCCGCCGATGATCTCGGAATCTCCGTCGTCGGTGACGGGCGCGAGCGGACCGGTGTCGGGGGCAGGGCCGCCCGGCTTGCCCGGCGCGAGCATCTTCAAGGCCGCGGCGCCCGGCCCGGCGAGAGTCTCCCCCAGCGCGCCGCCCAGCGCCACGTAAGCCCCTCCAACCTTGATGAACGTCCGGCGTGAGAGCATGCTCCACCTCCGCGACGAGCCTAGCACGCGATGCAAGCGGCGGAACCCTCGGAATCACTCTTCTTCGGCCGCCTCGCCCTCGCGCTCCTGGTCCCAGAGTGCCTGGATGGTCTCGAGGATGCGCTCGTTGACCGGGTGCTCGGCCCGCGGCTCAAAGCCGGGCAAGGACTCCACCAGACGCCGCAGATCCGGGAACGCCAGCGTGAACGGGTCGCGCGAGGGGTGGGCCAGCGCCAGTTCCTCGGCGATGCGCTCGACGTCCAGCCAGTGGAACGAGTCCCGACCCACAACGCCGCCCTCCCGCCGCGCCGCCTCAGTGCGGCACTTCCTTCACCGCGTTGCGGTTCCACGACGGCACCCGCACCACGATCGCCTCGCCCGATTCCTTCACGATCTCGCACTGGCACGAGAGCCGGCTGTTGCGCTGGAGCCCCGGCGCCTCCTCGACGCGGTCCTCCTCGGCCTCGGTCGCCTCGGTGAGCCGCCCCATCCCCGACTCGATGTACACGTGGCACGTCGAGCACGCGCACACCCCGCCGCAGGCGTGCTCGATGTTGATCCCCGCGTCCATCGCCGCCTCGAGCACGCTCTCGCCGACGCCGGCCATGATGTCCCACTCGCGCTTGTCGACCCCCGCGAGGCCCTCCGGATCCTCCAGGATGAGGCGCACGGGGACCACCTTCGGCCCGTGCTCGTGATCGTCGCGGCGCATGTGCATCAGAGGGTGCTCCAGAGAAAGACGCGCAAGTGTACGGCGGGGCGCCGGCATCGAGGGGGGCGCCGTCGCTCGCTGCTACACTCGACCTGATGCCGATCACGGGCGAACCGCCCACCCCGGCCCCGGTGTTCCTCTCCGTGGTGGCCCCCGCCCACAACGAGGCGGGCAACGCCGTTGCGCTGGTGCGCGAAGTCGAGGCCGCCATCGCACCCTTCTGCGCCGAGAGGGGCGAAGCGTGGGAGTTTGTCGCCGTCGACGACGGCTCGACCGACGACACCCGGGCCCGCCTGCTTGCGCTCGCCGCCGATCGTCCCTGGCTCCGCGTCATCGCCATGACCCGCACCCCGCCGGGCAGAGGCGCCGGGCAGTCCGCCGCGTTCCACGCCGGCTTCCGCGCCGCCCACGGCTCGCTCATCGCCACGCTCGACGCCGACCTGCAGAACGACCCGGCCGACATCCCGAGGCTCATCGACCTGCTCGGGCGCCATCGCGCCGACATGGTGCAGGGCGACCGCTCGCGCAACCGCCGCGACAACCTCGTGCGCCGCGCCGGCTCCGTCGTCGGAAGGCGGTTCCGAGGCTGGATCCTCGGCGACCGCGTCCGCGACACCGGCTGCTCGCTCCGCGTCATGAAGCGCGAGATCGCCCTGGCGCTGCCCCTGGAGTTCCGCGGCATGCACCGCTTCATCCCCGCCACCGCGTCCGCGATGGGCTTCCGCGTCATCGAGACCCCCGTCACTCACCGGCCCCGTGTCGCCGGGGAGACCAAGTACGGCATGGGCATCACCCAGCGCGCCCTGCCCGGGCTCATCGACTGTTTCGCGGTGCGCTGGATGTCCCGGCGCCGGCGCTGGACCGCGAATACCGAGGTCACGCCGACGCAAGGCCGCGCCGAGATCCGCCCTGCTTCGGCCGCGCCCGCCGGAGCCTCGCGGTGAAGGCCGGGCCGGTTGCCGCGATGGCGGGCCTTCTGGCCCTGGGGTTCTGGCTGGCGATCGGCCCGCAACTCATGGAGAACCGCCGCGACGCCACCCCCGGCGCCGACGTGCGCACCCTGCAGATCGGCACGCGCAAGGTCCGCTTCGAGCACGCTCCCGGCCCTCCCGAGACCTACCGCTTCCTCACCCGCGCCCCGGACCTGCCCGCCGCACCGCTGACCGAAGCCGAGTTCGCCAGAGCCCTGGCCCCGGCGCTGATCGCCTCGCCCGAGCAGAGCCCGATCCTCAAGGCGCTCAACGTCACCTCGTGGTGGAACGTGTCGTGGGTGGCGCTGGGCTTCGCCGGCCAGGGCGCCTTCTTCCTTCGCATGCTCGTCCAGTGGGTGACCAGCGAGCGCAAGCGCGAGTCGGTCATTCCGGCGGCGTTCTGGTGGCTGAGCCTGTTCGGCGGCGTCGCCCTGTTCGTGTACTTCGTCTGGCGGCGCGATGTCGTCGGCGTCATGGGCCAATCCACCGGCGTCGTGATCTACGCCCGCAACCTGAAACTGATCGCCAAGCACCGCCGCCGGGCCGAGCGGGCGGTCGCCAGGGCCCAGCAGGCCGAGGCCGGAGGCGCGGACGCCCTCGCTGAGGACGACGCCCCTGGGACCGCCCCGGGGCCCGCACCGGCGCCCCTCCGGTGAAGACTTCCCCCGTCGCCCTCGCCGTGTGCACCCGGATCCCCCGCCGTGCCGATGCATGATCGATGCGCACCTTCCTCGACGACACGCTGGTGGCGGACAACGGCACGGCGGACGCTCTGGGCCAGGCGCTCGACGTCGCCCGCGAGCGCGCCCAGGCCATGGGCCGCGTGATCGTCGAGGTCTGGGCCGACGGCATCCGCGTCGGCGACAACGACCTGACCGAGCCGCCCCCCGGTCCGGCGCCGTACGCCGCCGAACTGCGGCTGATCTCCGAGACGCCATCCGCCCTCGTCCGCTCGGCGCTGCTCGACGCCGCCGACGCCGCCGCCGAACTGCGCTCGACCCAGACGGCCGCCGCCGACCACCTGCTCGCGGGACGCACGCTCGAGGGCGTTGACGCGCTGCGCGAGGCTCTCGGACTGTGGGAATCGATCCGCCGCGTCATTGTTGATGGGGGGTCGATGATCGGACGCCCGCTGGAGGCGGACCCGGCGGTCTCCGGCCTCCTGACCGAACTTCAGGCCCGCCTTGCGAGCGTCGGGCGCCTGATGACCGCGAAGGACTGGCCGGCGCTGGCCGACGAAAACGGCTACGACCTGTCGGACCACGCGGAGGGGTGGCGGGTCGGTCTCAACACGCTCGCCGACACGCTCGCCTGAAGCCGGGTAGTGTTTTCCCAAGCGCCGGAGAGAGCCCCGGCATCGGGAGAGCCTCAGGAGGGCTTGTTGCAGCGTCGATCCTCACAATCCGCCGTCACCCACAGGGTGCGGAAGATCGACGAACTCATGGACCGCGCCAGCGAGGCGCTGGTCGCCACCCACTACTTCGAGTGCGAGGAAGTCGCCCTCGCCGCCTTGCGGCAGGCCCATGCCATCCATGATTTCGACCGCATGGCCCGCATCCTCATGCCCCTGCAGGAGGCGCGGCGCCAGAAGCGCCTGATCGCCGCCGACGCCGCGGTCGTCACCGAGGTGCTCAAGCCCGACGCGCTCATCGATCTCCGGCCCGGCTCCTACCTGCTCAAGGCCCCCGGCTGCGTCGGCATGGACGGGCGGCTGCTGCGCGACCTTGCCAACCGCGAGCGCATCCCGGTGAACGTCGTCGTCCACGAGCCGCTCACCATGACCCGGGAGTGGCCCGTCGTGGCCGTCGGGCCGGTGACCGTCCGGGTCCGAGTGCAGCCGGCGATCAGCCCCGCGCCCTCCTCCGACCGGCCTCCCGCGACCGCAAAGAAGCGCCGAGGCAAGGCCAAGGCCGCCGCCGCCGAGCCGGGACCCGCCCCAAGCCCCGATCTGCTGACTCCGGAATGGTTCCTCCGCACCCTCGATCTGCTGGGCCTCGGGGCCATGCGCTACGCCGACGCCCCGACCGCGACGGCCCGGGTCGATCAACTCATGCAGTGCCTCGAGACCGTCCCCGAGCACGAACTGCTGCACCAGACCTTCGCCGACACCTGCCGCGACGCGATGAAGGAAGACATCAAGCCGACCCGCGCCGCGCCCATGTTCGCGGATGACGAGGGCGAGGGAGGCGAGGCGTGACCCGCGCGCCCGCAAGGCCGGATCGGCGCCGGCGCCTGGCCTGGGGGGCGATCACGGCCGCGATCCTGGGCGCGGTGATCCTCATGTCCGTGCTCGACCACCTCGCCGCGAGCCGAGGCTGAGCGTCGGGGCTCAATCGTCGTACCGCTCATACGTCCGCCGCTCATACGTGCGGCGTTCGTAGCGGTCGTAGTCGCGCTCGCACTCGCGTCGCTCATATCGGTCGTACGGGCGGTCGTAGGAGCGCTCGTAGGTGCGCGTGGTGGTGTAGGAGCGATAGCCGCCGTCGTTGTAGGACCGCGCCGCGGCGTTGCGGGCGTTGCGCTCGTTCTGGTCCCCGAGCACGCCGCCGATGAGCGCGCCGCCCACCGCGCCCGCCGCGGCTCCCAGCCCGGCGCTGCCGAAGAGGCTGCCGATGATGGCTCCTCCTCCCGCGCCCAGCCCGGCGCCGGCGAGCCCGCCCTCCAGGGCGTTCCCGCACCCGCCGGTCACGAGGGCGCCGGCGAGCAGCACGCCCAGCACGCCCTTTCGAGCGGTCTCCAATCCGATCGACCTCAACCCGGGGAACGGCATGAGTCAGAACTCCTTCGCCCGCAGCGGGGCGCTCGCCGAGAGTAGTCCCGGCACAGGGTGATACGCGCAGCAATCGCGGGTGTTCCCGCCGCTTCGCAAGAGCCGAGGGTGAAGGGTTTTCTCGGGCGCGGCTCCCGGAGGGACCGGTCCGGAAGCCGCGGTATACTCGGAGACGATGCCTAACCCCCACCGAGGGAGGGGTCTCCCTACACGGAACGAGTTGGCGAGGCGCATGCTCGCGAACTGGTTGACGTGGGCCTTGGGTCGTGGCGGCAGTCACGAATCGCAGCCGACGTTGCCGCGGATCCCGGTCAAGCGCGTGGACGAAGGCGGATTCGAGGACCTGTTGCGGAGGCCCGGCGGCGCGCGGCTCGCCGAGGCATGGTGGGATGAGGCGCTGGACATGGTCCCGGTGGCGGCGCCGGGCGATCGGGCGGAGCGCCGGTGGCGCCGCTTTTTCGGCCGCGATCGGTAGGGTGAGGGGCGCGGGCCTTGCGGGCCACTCCCGCGGGCCGAGCCGGGTGGGGCGATTCGGGCAGTCGCGGTTGGCCGAGCGCCACGCCGCGCGGGAGCGGAGCGACGCATGGAGCAGCAAGTCACCAAGATCAACCGGGGCTGGATGATCAAGATGCTCATCTACTGCGCCGCGATGACCGGCCTGGGCATCTGGGGGCTGGTGGACGGCGCGTGGATCTACCCCAAGCGCGGGCGCGAGTCGGCCTCGTACCGCGAGAAGGAGTACCTCGAGCAGGCGCAGAACGCCGGGCGGCTCCTGACCGCCAGCGTCGCCGACCCCGCCGCCGAGAGGCGCCGGCTCTCCGAGGCCGAGCGCTCCCTCCGCGCTGACGCAGAGAAGAAGTCCGGCCAGACCTCGCTCGACGCCGCCGCCGATCTCTCGAGGCTGGAGTGGCTGACCGCGCTCTCGCGCATCAACCGCCTGGACAAGGAGCACACCCAGTTCGCCGACCCGGTCAAGCGCCTGGGGGAACTCCAGCAGGAGTGGCAGGCCAAGAAGGCGCCCGTCCCGCTCTCGGCCTACGACATCCCGGCGCAGTGGGTCATCTGCGCCGGCGGCCTTGGCGCCGGGGCCTACATCCTCTTCCTCATCTCGAAGGTCTCCACCAAGCGGTTCCGCTACGACCCGGCGTCGATGCGGCTCACGCTTCCCGGCGGCGTGTCCTTCGAACCCAAGGACATCCGGGAACTCGACAAGCGCAAGTGGGACAAGTTCTTCGTCACCGTCGTCCTGAAGGACGGCAGGCAGGAGAAACTCGACCTGCTCCGCCACTCCCCCCTCGAAGAGTGGATCCTCGAGATGGAGAAGAAGACCGATTCCTATGTCCCGCCGCCGCCCGCCGAGACGCCCCAGGCGGCCCCGGCGGAGCCGGCCGGGTCGCAGGTGTGACCCGGGCGAACGGCGCGGCGCCGGATTCCCAAGCATGACACCGGGATGACCCTCCTCGCGGGCGCCATCGTGATCTGCTGCGGGCTCGTGGGCATGCTGCTCACGCTCGCCGGCCTCCCCGGCCCGTGGCTTCCGGTCCTTGCCGCCCTGGTGATCCAGTGGCAGTTGCCTGGGACGTACAACTGGTGGACGATCGGCGCCGCGGTGGCGATCGGCGTTCTCGCGGAGATAGCGGAGTTCTTCGCCGGCGCGGTGGGCGCGGCGAAGGCCGGGGGAACCAAGCGCGCGGCGGCCGGGGCGCTCGTCGGGGGGCTGCTGGGGGCGATCCTGGGCACGCCGGTGTTCCCGATCGTGGGCACGGTGCTGGGCGCGATCGTGGGGGCCGGCGTGGGCGCGGCGCTGATGGACAAGACCAAGGTCGAGCGCGACTGGAAGCAGGCGCTGCACGTCGGGACGGGCGCCGCGGTCGGCCGGGTCGTCGCGACCGCGATCAAGTCCGGCGCCACGCTGCTGATCTCGATCATCCTCGCGGTCGGCGCGTTCCGGGAGTGAGGGCCACGCCGCTGCGCAATCTCCCGGGCGTCTCCGGGACGCCGGGGGAAGACGCCCACGCCCGGCGCGTTGACGCCATAGAGTGAGGACCCCCGGCCCCGTCCGTCGCGGCGGCGCGGGGGAAGAGCGCGGAGCACAACGCCTTGGCGCACACGCCGACCTCCGACGACGCCCCCAGCCCCCGACCCGGCCCCCGCCCCCGGAGCCGGCCGCTCGGCCCGCTCACGCCGGTTCTCGACCTCTTCAGCAGCGTCTGGTTCGGCATCGCCATCCTCGCGTTCCTGTTTGTGTACATGTCGATCGGGAGCGCGGCGTACCAGGTGCGCCAGATGCGCCTCTTCGAGATGACCGAGTTCGAATGGTTCCACTGGTGGCCCTTCGACCTCTCCATCGCGCTGCTCTGCATCACCCTCACCGTCACCACCATCCGGCGCATCCGGCTGAATCTGGTGAACCTGGGCGTGTGGATGATCCACGCGGGCATCGTGATCCTGTGCCTGGGCAGCGTCGTCTACTTCAAGTTCAAGATCGAGGGCGACACGCCGGTGTTCCGCCGCCAGGTGATCATCGCCTCGCCGGGGCACGGCAGGGTGGACCTCGTCGCCCTCCCGGGGGCCCGGGCCGAGGTGGGCGCCGGCGACAAGCGGTGGCTCTACGAGGTCGTCGAGACGCGGCCGGACTGGCCCATCCTCACCGGCGAGCACAAGGACACCCGCGTCTACAGCGTCTCGGTCAAGGTCACGACGCCGACCGGCGAGTTCGTGCGGCAGTTGCTCGACGGCTTCCCGCAGTACACCGAGGACGTGATCCCCGGCAAGGGCAGGGCGATCAAGACGACCGGCAAGCGGCTGGTGGACGATTCGGTGTCGATGTCGCTCGGGCCGATGCCGCAGGAGTGGTTCTACCTTGTGAATACCTGGGCGCTGTACGTTCGCCACGCGGATGCGCCGGGCGCGCCGCGGTGGTCGCAGCGGCCGATCCGGGGCCTGCCGCGATACAACGACTATGTGTCGTCGGTGGACGATGTGTTCCCCCCGCCGCCTTCGCTGGACGACACCCCCGTGGAGCCGCACCCGCTGTCGATCGGGCTCGAGCCGGCCGGGCCCGACGACCCGTTGGCGGGCGCGACGGTCCGCGTCACGGGGTATCTGCGGTACGCGGTGCAGGACACGCGGCTGGCGCCGCTGCCCGGGCCGGGCGCCGGCGCCGCCGAGGTGAACCCGGCGCTGTACCTTCGGCTCCGGGCGCCCGGGGGCGAGGTGCGGGGCTACCAGTTGGCCGCGCTCGATCCCGAGCATGCGACCGCGGAGAACGGCCAGGTGGCGTTCCGCTGGGTTTCGTCGGAGGGCGAGATCGATCAGCACGTGAGGCCCTCGGAGGGTCGGTTGCGCATCGAGATCCCCGCGGCGAAGGCGTCGTTCGAGGTGAAGGTGGAGCGTCCGGCGCCCGGGGCCGAGCCGGCCTTCACGGACGCGCCGGGGGCGCCTGGGCACGCCTACCGCATCCGCGAGGTGATCGACAACCTCCCGATGAGCGACGGCCGCACGATCTCATTGGTGGTCGTCGACCTGCGCACGCCGGAGAAGACGATCACGCGCTGGGTGGCGGAGAACCCCGCGATCACGCAGGACTTTGAGGAGAGCGCGGAGGGGCACGCGCTGCGCGCCCCGGACGCGGCGGTGGCGATGATCTACCGGGCTGCGCGGGCGGCGCCGCGGATCGCGTTCGTCGGCCGCCCCGCGCCGGGCGAGCCCGGGGGCGTGGCCCTCGAGGCGCTGATCGGGCGCGCGGACGGCGGCGCGGACCGCGTGCCGGCCAGGGTCGGGGCCAGCGTGGAGATCGGCGAGGGCCTGAGCGTGGACGTGCTGCACGCCACGGCGTATTCGCGGCACGAGACCAGGCCGGCGATCGTCCCCGTTTCTCAGCGCGACAAGGACGCGCAGAACTCGTTCTCGATGATCCGGGTGGAGGCGACGATTGGCGGCGAGACCCAGAGCCGGTGGCTGCCGTTCAACCAGTACCTGTTCGATGATTCGAGTTTCGTGTACCAGGGGCGGTTCAAGCGCGAGAGCGCCTTCTTCGATCTGCCCGGGGGCGGGCGCGCCGAGGTGATCTTCGGGCGCGAGCGGCTGCCGCTGCCCGCGCCGGTGCAACTCGAGGATTTCCGGCTGGTGGCGCACGTGGGCGGGTACACCGGGGAGATGGCGAGCATCCGCGATTGGGAGAGCGTGCTGCGTTTCGTGCAGCCGCCGAGGGCGTCGGGCGAACCGTACCGGTTCACCGATGCGATGCAGGTTCGGGTGAACGAGCCGGTGGAGTTCGCGGGGATGCGGTTCTTCCAGGCGATGTGGGACCCGCCCCAGGCGGCGCGGTTCGAGGGCGATGCGAGCACCGCTGGGCTCAACTTCACCGGTCTGGGTGTGGGCAATCGGCGCGGGGTGGTGACGCAACTGGCGGGGTGCTGCATCATGGTGACGGGGATGCTGTACGCCTTCTACGCCAAGCCGATCCTGAAGCGGCGGCGGCGCGAGCGGGCCCTGCGCGAGGCCGCGGCGGGGGCGTCCGGGGAGCGTGCGGCCGGGGTTGTTCGCGAGAGATTGGGCGGGTCGCGGGTGACGGTGGGCGCCGGGGCGATGGAGGGCACGGTGGAGGCCACGGCATGAAGCACAAGGGACGGGTCTATGCCGCTTCGGCCATCCTCGCGGGCGTGCTCGCCTGGGTGGTGTGGATGGGCACGGCGGGCCGGATCAGCGCCGAGAAGGCGGGCGGGTTCGCCGCGGCGGTGGACCTGCAGCCGCTGGATTCGGTCGCGGTGCACATGCAGGGGCGGCTGAAGAGTTTCGAGTCTTTCGCGCACGCGATGACCAAGCAGGTGACCGGGCCGCAGGGGTACCGGGGGCAGTCGCCCGGGTTCACGTATCTCGACCTGATGCTGCGCCCTGAGCGCTACGCCGATGCCGACATCGTGTGGGTCAAGAGCAAGGTGGTGCGGGCGCTGATGGCGGACCGCGTGGAGCAGGGGATCAGGGCCGCGCAGGGCCCGGATGCGGGCGAGCGGCTGGCGCGGGCGGCGCGGTTCCGGGAGACCGGGCGGCTGTCGCCGGCGGTGATCTCGGGCGATCCCGGGGTCCGCGACCTGCTGGCGAGGCTGGCCCGGGACACGGTCAAATCGGCGAAGTTCGTCGACCAGATCGAGGCGGCGATGGCGATCCGCACGCCGGCGTTCCTGGCGGATCGGCTCCGGATCGTGCCCCCACCGAAGGGCGACGCGCAGACGCCATGGCTGAACGTGACGGCGCTGACGGCCGACGGGACCGGCGGGGTTGCGCCGGATGACGCGACCCACGCCGCGGCGCCCGGGGCGGGCGCGCTGCAGGGAATGGACGTCGCGCTGAGCGCGGGGCTGATCGCCGCGTGGGGGGAGTTCGCCGCGGGCTGGCGTGCGGAGGATGCGCCGCGGGTGAACGCGGCGGCGCGGTCGTTGGCGGAGTTGCTGCCCCGGGTGAACCCGCCGCTGTACCCGGACCGGGAGAGGCTGCGCTGGGAGGCGCGGTACTTCGAGTTGGGCAACCTGACCTGGACTTGGGTGTTCTACATGTTCAGCGTGGCGCTCCTGCTGATGGCCATGGTGTACGGCTGGCGCGGGGCGCGGTGGGGTGGGCTGGCGCTGTTCCTGGCGGGCTTCGGGCTGCACTCCGCGGCGCTGGGGCTGCGGTGGTACGTGTCGGGGCGGTGGCCGAACTCGAACATGTTCGAGGCGGTGACGACGGCGGCGTGGTTCGGCGGGGCGGCGGCGCTGGCGCTCGAGGCGGCGGCGCGAAGGTCGCCGATGCGGAGCCTGATCCTGCTGACCAGCGCCGCGTGCTCGACCGCGGCCCTGATGGCCGGCGACTTCCTTCCCCTGCACCTCTCGCCGGAGATCGGCAACAAGATGCCGGTGCTGCACGACGTGTGGCTGTACATCCACACCAACGTGATCATCTTCAGTTACTGCCTGATCGGGATGTCGGCGGTGACGGCGGGCATCTACCTGCTGTGGAGGCTCGGGGGCGGCGGGCAGGCCTACGCGAAGACGGGCGGCGCAGGGGCGCTGATCCTGAGCGGCGTGCGCGGCGCGGGTGACGCGGCGGCGCGGGCGGCGCGGGTCGCCGCGCCGGCGCTGGCGGGGGTGGCCGGCGCCTCCCCACCCGTCGGCTTCGCCGACACCATCTCCCTCGAGGGGAGAGGGTCGAGGAGCGGCGCAGCGTTCGGCGGGGGGGCGCCCGGGCGGGGCTCCCTGGGCGAGGTGCTCGACGGGGTGACGATGCTGCTCATGGAGATGTCCTTCGTGCTGCTGTGGGCGGGGATCGTGATGGGCGCCGTGTGGGCGGACCATTCGTGGGGCAGACCCTGGGGGTGGGACCCCAAGGAGGTCTTCGCGCTCAACACGTTCGTGATCTTCGCCGTGCTGATTCACGTGCGCATGAAGGTGAAGGACAAGGGCCTGTGGACGGCGTGGCTGGCGGTGATCGGCGCCGCGGTCATGATCTTCAACTGGACGGTGATCAACTTCGTGATCACGGGGCTGCACTCGTATGCGTGAGCGCGATCGGCGGATATCGGCGGCGGTGTTCGCGGCGGCCGCGGCGTCGGCGCTGTGCGGCTGCTACGAGCGCACGGTGAAGACGCGGGGCTTCGGGACCGCCGGGATCAAGGTCGAGAGGCCCTACCAGGAGAGCAACGCGGTCGACGATTTTCTCTTCGGGCCCCTGGACAAGAACCAGCAGGACCCGGAGAACCTCGGGCGCCCGCACAGCCGCCCGCGCGACGAGTGAGCGCGGGTCAGCGCAGCGCGCCGAGCACGCGGTCGCGGTATGCGTCGCGGGCGTCGGCGAGCGAATAGAGCGAGGCCTGCTCGAGGATGCGCCCCCGGAACAGTTCGGTCAGTTCCTTGGCGAAGTCGGCGTCGCGGATCGAGGACTGCGCCGCGGTGGTGTTCTCCAGCTCGACCGAGCCGGAGGCGATTCTGGACTGGAGATCGTAGCGCTGGTACGCGCCGATCCGGGCGCGGATGCCGCTGATCGAATCGAGGGCGGCTTTGATCGTTCTCTGGGCGATCTCCGTGTCGCCGGAATCGAGATTGGCGGCGCGGCCCGAGGCGACGTCGGCGAGGGTGAATGTCTTCTCCTGGACGATGTCGGGATCGCCCGGGTTCGCGCCGGGGGCGCGGACCTCGCCCCGCGCCGCGCCCAGGGTCTTGACGTCGACCCCGGCGAAGGCGAAGCCGCTCTCGCCGATCGAGAAGGTCGCGCCGTCCTGGAGGATCTTGTTGTTGTTGAAGGTGGTTGTGGCGACGACGTAGTCGATGGCCTGGAGGATCGAGTCGGCTTCGAGTTGGGTCGACTCGCGTTCGGCGGCGGAGAGGCCGGACTTGTTGGCCGCCTTGACGGCGAGGCCGCTGAGCGAGGTGAGCAGGTCTTGGATGACGGACAGGCCTCCTTCCGCGGCGCCGAGGACGTAGCCGGCGCGCTCGGCGCCCTGGATCTGGCTGGCGAGTTCGCGGCGGCGTGCTTCGAGGCTCTCGGCGGCGATGAGCCCGGCCGGGTCGTCGCTGCCGCGGTTGATGCGCTTGCCGGTGGCGAGGCGCTCGGCGGCGGTCTTGACGATCTCCTGCGCGCGGCGGAGGCTCCCGAGAGTCTTGAGTGAGACAAGATCGATAGGGCCGCTGGCCACGGGCTGACTCCCGGTGTGCGCCCGGGGGAAGAGCCCGGCGTAAGGGTCAGCATCGGCGTGAAGCGCGCTCAGGTGGAGGGGGCGGCGCGGGTTTTCCCGACGTTGGCCCGGTCGGGGCGGCGGCGGGGCGTTGTGGGCGGGAGCACGCCGATGAAGATGCAGAAGGCGCCGCCGGCGAGCAGCCACAGGCGGGCCCGGTTGTCGGTCGTCCACTTCTGCAGGAGTGTGTCGGGCTTGAGTCGGTAGAGGGTGGGAGGAGGGGGCGGCTCGAGCGAGGGGAAGGGGG